>NZ_JCAXET010000008.1:0-237722 GCF_059758525.1 Metabacillus sp. GQ13 | reverse complement strand
ATGTCAACAGGTGCTTTTTCTTTGTAGTGATGAATCCAATCCATTAACGGAGCAAATTGACAATATCGGACTTCACCTCTTATAAATTGTCCGATTAATCCATGAGTTTGGATAAGAATATAAACAAGGTCTTCTCTCTGTATTTGTCGTGAACGAAAAGCTGTCTTCATCTTCTCATGGGCATAAATTTGCGCTGAACCTACATTATGAATTTCCAATTGAAATCCACGCTCTCTCCATTCTTCCCGTTTATGGGGTAACCCACATTTTGCAACATCACTCCAGATCAACACTTCTTCAATCAAGGCTTCTTCATCGGGACTCGAAGTACTATTTTCGTTTAATATCTCTAACGTTTTCTCGACATAACGAAGGACAGGATTGTCAGCTATTTTTTCTAATGATTCAATCTGTTCCAAATTCACATTTTTTTCTTTAGTAAGGAAAAGATACTGTAACCATCTATGATCACGAAGAACCTCTTTATTTCCTGACCTTACCTTTTCTATTAATTCTAATGAATGAAGCATCAATTGTTATCTCCTTATCCATAAAAACTTTTACCATTACTGATTTTTTATTAGTCCGTTTTCCTATTATAGATTTATTTATGTATTAATTTAATCGTTAGTACTTAGAGTTAGAAGCATTTAATTTATCTGATATATCCCATAATAAACCAATAATAACACCTAAAAATATTGATATCCCATAAAATTGTGTCATATCGGTATCTGTCATTAGAAATAATCCTGTATTAACACTCCAACCCATTACTCCTCCACCGATTACACTTATCATTGTTAAGCCTTCTCTTCTTTTTTTCTCTGTCCTTTTCACTATGTAACACTCCTAAGAAATAAGTTTAACTACTCGTCAATGAAGTTCCGATGATACCACAATTATTCAATTAAAGAAAAATACAGGATACCCTCGTACCGCTCAAAAAAATCAGTAAGAAAATATGAGAGGAACAAAGAACAATAATTACGATAAAATTTTTAAATTTTGTTTCTTAGATAAATACTAACATAACCCAGGGAATTCCCCATTTCATTTTTTATTAGACTCCCTTTTGGTGTAAAAAAGCCATACTTCTTCTAGAAGTAAAGCTCATCATCAAGCAAAGGAATATTATGCAAAACTCGTCTATCATTTTGGTTTTTCTTCCTTTTTTATTGTAGTGGTTTTAATTTTTTACAAAATTGAAATTTTACCATAATATCCGAATCAGTCACCTTCTTTCATTCCTAACAGTCTGTTACGCTTGATATAAACTATGAAATAAAGGGATTTAAAATATTATTGTCGAACTTCCCTACTATTATCGTTTTTTATTTTGAGATTGAAAGGATGGTATTATTGTCAGCAAATTTCTGTTTACAATGTGGTTCTCCTTTGGAAACCCGTGATATCGATGGAATAGGTAGAAGAGCATGTCCTAACTGTGATTATGTATTTTGGGGTGACTATAGTATTGGTGTTGGTGCACTTGTCATAAAGGATGACAAATTTCTATTAGTTAAGCGAGCTCATCATCCTGGAAAAGGTTATTGGACAAATCCTGGAGGGTATATTGAACAATTGGAATCAATAGAAGAAACGATTATACGTGAAGTGGAGGAGGAGTCAGGAATTGTTGCCCAAATCAAAAGTATCGTTGCAATACGTGATCTCCCAAGGCATGTGCACAATTTATATGTTGCTTTTTCAATGGATTACATAAGTGGAGAACCAAGACCTGATGGTATTGAATCTGATGACGCAGGCTTTTACAGCTTAAAAGAAATAGAGTTGATGAATGTAGCAGACTTCACAAAATGGCTCATTCAAGTGGCCTATCAAGGGGCAACAGAAGGATTAATTAGGGATAATGATCCATTAATACCCTTAAAAGACAATACGCTCTTTAGAATTAGATGACTTGTTACTAAATCGAATACATAAGAAACAATATCAATTGATTTGTGATAAAAGTAAATTGATAAACCCTATGGAAATGGCCAACAGTAAGCGGATATATAAACCAGATCATGAGCTTATGACAGCTCCTTTTGAATAGTACACCCAATAGGAAATACAAGTTATACAGACCTTTCCAATTTTGAAAATGTTACGGAATCAATTTTAAAACAGATTTGATATTTTTGATAAACAAACAGAAAGGCTCTACTCTAATTTATGAGTTGAGCCCTTCATTAAGTAATCCCTTACATCAATTGCTTTAAACACGTACTTTACGAAAACATTCACCATTGATTAACTCGTAATCGTTTGTTCCAAATTCCAACCGACTAAATAGTTTTGCGTATTCAGGAGCATTTTATCAAATAACTCTTTTGTCTGTTCAGGATCAAGGTGAACAAGTGGATCCTGAACAAACGCCTGAAATGCTAGGTCTTTATCCTTTGTAAGTGCTGCGATTAATGTCGTTTCTTGATTATAAATATGGCCAGATACCATCTTCTGTATTGGTGTAGGTAATTCACCTGCACAGACAGCTTGGATACTGTCGGCTCTGAATAGTGCATTTGTTTCGACAATAGAATCGCTTGGTAAGCTATTGATTTGACCAGTATTAGGTAGGTTTACGTTTGTCACTAAGTCACCTAACCCAAGTAATGCTTTAATCATATCAATGCCCTCTTCACCTGTTGAGCTCAGGACAAAGTCTTCTTTTCCAGTAGTTAGTCTTGTGCTTTTTTCTAGTAATTCTTGTTTGTTATCCATTCGCCATTGGACATTTGTCAGTCCAAACTTCCACTCTTTTACTCTTTCAGGACTTTGTAAATACCATGAATTAGGCATAAATTCCGCTAAATGTCGATCACCTGCAGCGGCTATTAAACCAAACTTTTTAAATAAATCAAATTTCACCCGTTGCGCTGAAGCAAAATGATCATTCATCCAGTGCCCCTTTTCACTGCCTTCGTAGCCTTGTTCAAAGTATTTATCAACAAATTCCTTATATATTGGGAAAAGGTCGATGCCTCTGTATGAAGCTTGATCAATCCAGGTAAAATGGTTTATGCCTAATACATTGACTTTAATATCCTTGTAGCTAACATCTTTCATTCCAAGCATATCCTCTAGCATTGAGGCAAGTAACTTCTGTGTCCCAAATACTTCATGACAACAACCAATTGCTTTTATTTCTGGGAATGTTTTATACAAGGTCCTCACACAAAGACTCATTGGATTCGTGTAATTAATGACCCAAGCATTTGGCGATGATTTTTTAATATGTTCTGCAATCTCGACAAAAATCGGTATGGTCCGTAGTGCTCGTACCATCCCCCCTGGTCCTACTGTATCCCCAACCGATTGATAGATTCCATACTTTTCAGGCTCATGTACATCTGATGACATTTCTGCAAAAGAACCAGGAAGAATTGAAATGATCACAAAGTCAGCTCCGAGCAAAGCTTCATCAATAGTCTTTACGGCTTCATACTTCCATTTCCCCACAACATCCTCACGATCATATAAATGATTTCCAATAAGTTCATTATTACACGCTGCATCATAATTGATATCATAAAGCTTTACAGTCCCTGATAAATCACCTTCAAGCGCTAGATCACTCATTAATCCCCAAGCCCAGCCTCTTGATCCTCCGCCTATGTATGCAATTTGTAGGTCTTTCCCCTTTGCTTTCGTGTTCATTTTTCCATCCTCCTAGTATTCTAGTATGTTAGTTATCATTCTATTGATAATTTTTAACCCTTCTTCATTCGTTCCTTTTTATTTATCACCTATACTTTAAACCATGTTAACGTTTACAACAATAGCGTTTTTCTATATCGCACTTTTTGTTTGAATAGGCTTCTAAACGTTTGTTGCTTTTACATTTATAAAAAACGGTTTTTGGATTTTTATTGTACTACTTCCTGTCACTTCAAAAGAATAAGAACATATAATATTGCTTATTTATCTATCGAACTTGGGAAAGGACTCTTAAAAAAAAGTGAATATACTTAATCTATCCTTCCTTATTCTTAAGTGAGTCCAATAGGAATGTAACCTCTTCTAAGTCTTGTGAGTTTAAGTCCTCGTTCCCATATCTCGCTTTACCATAAGTATCTATAAAGGTTCGTAATTCTTTTTGCTGATTCCCTCTCCTTTCAGACATATCTTTAATTGTTTTGGACGGTGTATCGGAGATTTTAAATGGTAACCCGCGATTCACTTGTTCCTTTACCAACTGTCGATAAACATAACGGACTTTCTCGCGGTCAGATAGCTCGTCCCATTTGGGTTGACGATTGAATAAAGTTGAAAATAATTCTTTTGCTTGATTTTTTGTCCCTTGCCCCCATTTTTTCAAGTCAAGAAGACTTTCCTTTTCATCAACATATTGGCTATTTTCTTCATGATCGCTTTTTCTTATATGAAAAAGTTGGTTTAAATAGTTCATAAACCATTTATATCCAAGTCTAAACAAATGACGAACTTTCTTACTAGCAAAAAAGATGAAAATGATCCCACCAATTACTGCTAAAATATAAAATCCAACCTCAGCAATCTTTTCCATTAACACTGCTAATGCTGAAGGTTCTCCACCTTCTAAAGGTGGTGGCATGCTACCTTCTGATGCTGGAGGGGTATTTTCGATTTGTTCATCATTTTCAAAAATCGAAAAAAAAGAGATAATCGCAGAAATAACTGCTGAGATCGCTGTATAGAGTAAATGTTGGAGTACCTTAAAGTTGGTTATGATCGCAATTATACTTAGGATCACGAAAATATATACTCTATTTTTCCCTTTGATTGAACCAGTCACAAACGGTCTTTTTTGTTTTGATAAGGTTGATGATTTTAATGATCCACTATTAGAAAGGAATAATGTAATCACGACTAAAAGAAAGCAGCTCCATGTGATCACATCGAGATACGGATTAAGTGAATCTGAAAATCGGTATACAAAGTAGGCGGTAAAATAAATTGGAAAGCCAAATTTCCATAATGACGTAAAGGAGATTAGTTCCTCTACTTCGCGCTCTGCATAAAGGATGCCTCGATAGCAAATGACACCATTTATGATCAAAACAACCAGATAGGAGACGATCGTATCATTAAAGAGAACAGCTAAAGTTGCACTCACGATAATTGTATATACAAGATAAAGCAATCGCTTTTTATCTCGAACAATCAATCTAAATAAGAAACCTAAAATAGAGAGTATAGGTAAACTAGCAAGCCATACAAACGGACTAGATATAAAGGTTACCCCTAGGAGAAGAAAGACTGGAAAGATGATGATGAATTCGATCATTCCATACATCCATTTCTCAAGGATGATCTGAGCTTTATTGGGCAAGATATTCACCTTCTCCCTGGTTTGGAGGATCAGTTAGCATTAGGAGTTCAATTTTATTCCCTTGCTTTTCTAAAAGATGAATCTTTTCTTGAATATTATCCGTGATGATTGATGTAATCAAAAGGATATCTGTTTGAGTACGTGTTTCCAAATCCTCCATTAAAAACCGATTAAAACTGATACTTCGATCCATACTTAACTTAGCCATTGTATCGTATAAATAGGTTAACTGATGTTTCCCACTTTTTGGCTCAATTCGAATTGATGATTTTGTATCATTTTCAGTTTTTTCTCGGAATGTTTCAACAAGATAGGAATTGCATCCAAACCCTGTGTTTATCCCCTTCGCTATCGAATTTCCGGCAATCGAAGCAGCATAAGAGATCCCCTTTTCAATTAATGAGGTGTTTTGTATAGGCATCCAAATATCCTCTGACTCATCAAAATTCAGATAGATCATTAGTTGATGATCCGCCGTATAATCTTTCTTACTAACTTGTAAGTTACCTGTTCGAGCTGTTGCTTTCCAATTGACTGAATTCAACGAGTCTCCTCTTGAATAATCTCGCACCCCAGCAATGACAAAAGGGTCTTCAATAATCCATCTCCTCACAATGATATCACCCAACCAGCTATGGGATGGTAAAGGGATCTCTTCGATTGCGATCATCTCAGGAAATACGGTAACAGCTGCCTTTGCACTAAATTTACGAAAACTCTCACCGAACCCAAATACATCACCAAGGGTCAACGATACGTTTTTCAGCTCATAATATCCTCTTTTCGTACAGCGTACCTTATGCCTTCTCGTTATTTTTTGATAGGGCAACATACTGAACAATGTACGATGAAACTCTTCACTATGTACTTCCGTTAGTTGATCTTGTTTACCGACAAACTGTAAATTTCGATCAATCTTTGATTCTAGCCTTAACCACGGTATGGGGAGAAGTTTATTATTTGAGATTTCATCAATCATTTCGATTTCTTCCCCAGCGTACACCTTTTCCTTATTAAAAGAACGTGTGTACTGCAAACGGAATAAACCCCATTTATTAAAAATAACGCTTTGAATCACACTGATGAGGCAAGTAATGATAATAAACCAGGCGATACTCATTTATGAATGATGGCCTTTCACAAGTTCTCCCTCTGCTGGAACTGGTATCGCTTCCATTATATCATCTAGAATTGAATTCACTTGTTCATTCTTTGCTCTCATCATCGAATTTAAGACTAAACGGTGTCCTAAAACAGGCTTAACCATGGCTTTTACATCATCAGGACCCACATAATCTCTCCCTTTTAGAATTGCATACACTTGGACAGCCTTTAACAAAGCTTGACTCCCACGTGGACTTATTCCTAACTCTATTGATGGAAGGGATCTTGTTTTTTCAACTATATCCATGATGTAAAGAAGTAGATCATCACTTACATATACGTTAGAATACAGATTTTGTGCAGTAACAATCTCATCTCTTTTTACAACTGGATTAATATCTTCTAGCGGATTATTTTCTTTAAAACGTTTTAAAATATTAATTCCTTCATCCTTTGTTGGATAGCCTAAATTAACCTTTAGTAAAAAACGATCGAGCTGTGCCTCTGGCAATGGGAATGTCCCCTGGTTTTCCACAGGGTTTTGCGTTGCGATCACCATAAAAGGTCGATCTAGAATATGTGTTTCACCATCAATTGTTGTCTGTCTTTCTTCCATACACTCTAGTAAACTGGATTGTGTTCTTGGGGTTGCTCTATTTATTTCATCAGCCAAGACGATATTCGAAAAAATAGGTCCTGATCGAAATTCAAATTCCCCTAGCTTTTGATTGTAAAAGTTAATCCCCGTTACATCACTTGGTAGTAAATCCGGTGTAAATTGAATCCGATTAAATGAACATGCTAACGACTTAGCCATTGTTTTAGCTAGTAATGTTTTACCCGTTCCTGGTACATCCTCTAACAAGACATGTCCCGAAGAGATTAAAGCTACTAGTAGCTGATCTATTTGCTCGTCTTTCCCGATGACAACCTTTTGAATATTGTTTTTTACCTTTGTTGCGATTACCCGTATATCGTTTAGTTCCATCTCTCTTTTCCTCTTTTCCTATAACTTGTTGGTCCTCACACGTGAATTCAAAAAAGGACATCTATATTGATTTAGACGTAACCCTCTGATTTCCTTTTTTACAATGTGAGATTTCTTTTTAAAAACAGTAAAAATTTCGAAAAGAGAGACATCGAACAAAGATAATACCAATTAAGAGTCAAGGATACCTCTTTTAAGCTAAAACCCCAAGATCTCTTTGATAGATTTCCCACTTTAGTGGCTCATTCTTTAGATACCTTCTAAATTCATCTAGCATATATGCTCCCAATCTAGCACATTCATTTCCTGCACTTCCGGCTAGGTGTGGGGTTAAGATCACATTGGGAAGGGTATATAGTGGAGATTCTTGTTCTGGTGGTTCTGGATTTGTTACATCTAAGACAGCTGTTATGTCATGACGTTGTTTCAACACTTCAATCATTTCATTTTGTCTAATAACCGCCCCTCTAGCTGTATTAATAAAGCTAGCATTCTTTCTCATCATAGAAAAATGGTCTCCCCTGATCATCCCTCTCGTTTTATCAAGTAATGGTGTATGAAGAGAAATAATATCAGCATTTTTAAATAGATCTTCAAGAGAACAAAGGGAAACACCAAGTTGATCAGCCGTTTTTTGATTAGCAAACGGATCATAAGCAATGACTTTTACATCAAAGTTCTTTAGCAATTGCGCTAACCTCCGTCCTATTGTACCAAGGGAGATTAGGCCAACCGTACTTTGATAGGTTCCGGCTAAATCAAAGGGTTTAGCCGGAAACTGTTGGTTCTCTCTAATGTTTTGGACAAACTGCCAGCCATTTTTTAGGCAAAATAAAATTTGCGAAAGTGCGAATTCAGTTACTGGAATTGCATTTGCTTGAACAGCACTAGTAATCACAATATTTTTCTTCCACGATAATTCTGTTGCAATGTGCTTTATTGAACCGGCTCCGTAAAATAATGCCTTCAGATTGGGGGCGGCTTCTAAAAACGTTTGATCTAGTCTTGGACCACCCCAGCCTGAGAATATGACTTCTGCTTCATATAAAATCGCTGGATTTTGTTTAACCATCTCACTGGTAAGCTGTGGAGCATAGATATCGGCTAGTTCACAAATTTGATTACGGATCGTTTCTGGATAAACGAGCTCAAATAGATTCTGATTCATAATGAAAAGTCCTTTTACCACATTCGTCACTCCCTTTTCTCATTCATAGATAACAGCCTTTGTTTATTTGTCGTCAAGTGCATGATCAATAGGGAATTCTTTCCCAGACCAAGCCTTCTTTTGGGTCCATTCTGTTGATGGATCACTCCAAAATCGGTGTGATGCTGAAAGACCTAGTGGAAGAAATACCACGGAACACAAATAGGTACTACCTGTCGAAATGTATGCTTCACCGATACTTGGTTGATGACCAGAATAGCCCACAGTTAGCCACCCCTCCTTTGTAAATGTACCTGGTACTTCCAATGACCTTTGAATAATAGCCGTTAGACAGGATCTTACTTGTGCCGGAGTCAGATTCTCATGTAAATCATCTCGTAAGGCATGCTGGGCAAGACTTTGAAAAGCTCCACAACGATAAGAGAGCGAACGACCAACCGGTGGAAATGTCCCTTCAGGAGAAATCAAGCGTTCTTGTATGACCGCAAACCGTTGCGACCTTTTCATGATTGTTTCTTTCCTGGCATCCCATTCTGGGTATTCATCACCGATGGCTTCGATTAAATCAATCAACATTGGCTGAATGACAAAGCTATTGTAGTAATCATGATGAAAATTCGGACCATCACTATACACCCCATCACCTAAGTACCATTGGTCTAGTTGTTTGATCGCATAATCGATTCTCATTGGATCCCAATCACGTTCCCCAAGCTTAAATAGCGTAGCTTCAATTATTGCCGAAAATAACAGCCAATTTGAGAAAAATGGTTTTCGTGATCTCGTCGCTTTCAGTGCACTGATGAGGTTTTTCTTTACACGTTGGTCTAATTTCTCCCAAAGTTGATTTGGAGCCCTGAGGATTGCTTGGGCTAGAAAAGCGGTATCCACGATCGGTTGAAAATCATCTTCAAAATTCATGTAATCAGGGGAATGAGGGTCTGTCCCCGCATCAATTGCTTCTCTTGCTAGATAACTATAATGGTTACGTAACCTTTCTTCTTTCCCTTGTGCAACATTTTCAATCCATGGAGCGATCCCAACTAACAATCTTGCTAAAGCCTCTAAGTGCGTGAAATTCATGCGATCGGAACCGTTTTTCATTTCCACCGGCATTAACGTCTTCAACTGTCTTTTTTCTAAGGCTTCAAGGACAGGTGTTGACAGTTTAAGCATGGTATCAATCCATAACAAGCGATCGTTTGCTATTTCTTTGGTAATAGGAACCACCAACTTTCCAATCCATCGGTCATTCGATTTGCTGTTAACCTTTAAAAATTGATACGAAAAAGAAGTATCATTTAAAAAGTATGAAAGAAAGAGGGAGGATAATCTCCCTCTTCAAAAATGACTGTTATCTATTTTCAACCCATTCCGTACTTTCCTTCTGTGCTTTTTCTAATGCTTCTTCTGCTGTTCTTTTACCAGTTAAGGTGGCTTCAATTTCTGATGTTAAGATAAACCGTGGTTGAGATGAAGCCCATGGATATCTTGGAGTAGTTGGCGTACTCAGGGCTTCAAAAACTGGCAACATCAACGGTTGTTCTTTGACACTATCCCACTCGGTTGCAGATTTTACTGCTGGTACTACACCTACTTCTTCAAATAGATATTTTTGTGTAAAATCGCTTGTCATAAATTTAATCCATTCCCAAGCCAAATCCTTCTGTTTACTACTTTTCGCAATGGCTAGTGGACTTCCAGCAAATAAACCACCTTTTCCTTCATCATTTTTAAATTCTTGAGCAATAGCAATTCGATCGCCTAATCCTTGAGCATACGCTGGCTTTACTATATCGCCAGGGCCTTGGTTTAACATGATTGCGATATTATTATCCTTTGATAGCCATTTTTCCTGTCCTTGGTTACTAACTAGACCTTTTGGTGCATATTTTTGCATATCGAGTAACCAGTTTAATCCATTTAGCATCTCAGGGGAATGAAAGTTAAACTTCACTTCATCCCAGGCAAATCCTTCTCCCCAAGATCCGTTTTGTCCTTCGGCTAGATCAATTAATGTAAAGGCAGAAGACCAATCTCCACGGAACCAAATTCCATAGTTTTGTTCTCCTGTTACTGGATTTTTCCCAGTCATTTGCTTTGCTTTTTCTGCAACCTCTTCCATTGTAGGGTGATCAGATAAATAATCTACTCCCCAGTCATCAAATAATTTCTTATCATAGGCGATAAAACGAGCATCCCCTAAAAACGGCAATCCGTAAATTTGTAATTCATCATCATCTTGCCCTAAGACCTTCCAACCCTCTACTTGATTCTCTATAAATTTATCTAATTTGAACTCTTCATCCTTATCAATATACGGTTGTAATGGTTCTATAACGCCCTGTGGTGCGAAATCTGCTAAACCAGGCATTTGATAAACATCTGCTTCACCTGATGTAATCATCGCTTGAGTCTTTTCCGTGTAACCTTCCCAAGGCATAATCACAAATTCAACAGTCGCTCCTGAATGTTCCTTCTCAAACTCTTCTTTTAAAACCTCAACACCTTTTACAGATTCACCTGTAATCGGATCTGTCGAGGTTTCCTTCGTGAAATCCCCTATTAATTGAACCTTTATCGTTTGTCCTGACCATTTACCATCGCCACCATCAGAATTCTCAGTTGTACCTGTTTTTGGACTACAGCCAACAAGTGCTGCTACAATTGCCATCAGACCAACTAACATAAATAAAGTTCCTTTTCGTACGATGTTTTTTATCAACTTTTTTACCCCCCTGAATGGTTTTCGCTTTGACCTAGGCTCTTTACTAAGAGTTTGTTGCTATCAAACCTAAAAAAACGGTCATTGGATTTTTTCTTATAATTAGAAGCAATTTTAAAAGAAAATGGCTAAGTCATTTAACGAAAAGAGCACGAAGACAGGTTAAGTACGTAAAGAAGTGCCGTTACGAAAAACAACTATCTTTGCCAAAACAGCCTTGACCTAAAATGAGTAACCGATATAAACCATCACTCCCCCTTGACTCCACTTAAAGCGATACTTTGAATAATGTATCTTTGTAAAAACAGATATACGATAACAATTGGTATAATACTTACCGTAGCTAAAGCCATCGTTAAACCACCTAAACTAGTTCCATTTTCTAGTGAAAAACTAGCAAGGTACAGAGGAACAGTGTGGAGATCTTGGTCATTCAGTACAACTAATGGCCACATAAAATCATTCCAACTCCAAATAAATGATAAGATGACCATCGTTGCTGTTATTGGTCCTGAAAGTGGCAAGTAAACTTGGAAAAACGTTTTAAACTCGCCAGCTCCATCAATTTGTGCTGCTTCCCGTAATGTGTTTGGTAGCTGATCAAAAAACTGTTTACAAAGGAAAATCAACATGCCACTAATGATCGATGGTAAAATAAGTGGCCAAAACGTATTCAATAAATTGACGGAATTAAACAATTTGTACAAAGGAATTAAACGTGGTTCCATCGGAATCATTAATGTACAAAGCACGATAACAAATAAAACTCTTTTCCCCTTAAATGTCCCTTTTGAGAATGCATAACCAGCTAATAGCGATGATGAAACGGAAAGGATTACGGAAATAATGGTGACAATTCCAGAGTTAATATAGGACTGTATTAACCTGCCATTCTCAAAAACGATTCCATAGTTAAACGTTGACGGACTATCTGGAATTAACTTTGGCGGAAATGGCATCGTCACGTTGGCTGTTCGGTCAAATCCAACACTTATCATCCAAATAAATGGGGCCATTAGCAAACAACCGAAAACGAGTAGAATAACAAACTTAAACACTCCTGTTAATCGTTCCATTTTCTGATATGAAATGGTATTCTTCACCAGGGTTCCTCCTCTCTAGCTTTATACATTCATCTTCGAAACTTTCAGATTAATAAAGGTGAAGACAAGAATGATGATAAACATGATATAAGTAGCGGCGGATGCAATGCCAAATTCGAACCCTGTAAAACCACGTTCATAGATAAACGCACCCATTGTTTGAATTGATCTAGCAGGACTTCCATTTGGTCCACCGAGAACGTATACCTCATTAAAACGTTGAAGGGCTCCTATCCACCCAGTAATAAGCAGAAAAGCGAAAGTACCCATCATGTTTGGAATCGTGATAAATAACCATTGTTGAAAACCATTGGCACCATCAATTTTGGCTGCCTCATACATTTCAGAAGAAATTGCTTGTAAATTGGCGAGACATATAATAATGACAAAGCCGATCCAATGCCAAACGGATAATAAAATGACAGCCCATTTGGAAGTGGAAGGATCAGATAGCCATCCTGGTGTCGGTAATCCAATTGATTCGAGAATATAGTTGACAATCCCCATTTCAGGGTGAAGGACAAAGGCAAAGATCATTGCGGCTGCGACGATAGAAGTAACATTTGGTAGGAAGTAAATAACTTTGAAAAAATTTTGACCTTTAGTAGTCGAATTGATAAGTGAGGCAAAGATAAAACCTAATGGGATAGTTATTATGATTTGAAAGATTCCAATATAGAACGTATTCCAAACTGAATTCCAAAATGGACCTGACGTTAAAACAGATTGAAAGTTTTCGAGTCCAATATAATGTTCAATCGTTCCATTGGATTGGTAAAAGCTCAATCTGAGTGATTCGAATACTGGATACACCATAAATAATAGAATTCCTAAAAAACTCGGTATAAGAAAAATGTACCACTTAAAACTTTCATTTCGTCTTTTTCGTTTCAATGATTTCAAACCTATTTGGTTGGTTAGTTCCACATTGCTTTTAGCCATCATATTCTCCTTTCTTCAAGAGACAATCATGGATTGCTTTGGTTCAACACCTCTATTTACACTACACCTTAGGAAAATGTGATAACGCTTACAACTAACTTAATAAAAAGAACTATTCTGAATGTTATGAGTGGTATTGTTTTATGGCTGTTATTATTGGAAACTCCATTTTCTTTTGACTATATTTCAATACTCTGTCATGCACAGTTTTACTGAGTTGCAGAGTATCAAATGCAAGAAAAGAAAATAGAACCTTACTAACGTGATTCCAACTGGCTTGATTGGAACTCAATTGCTTTTCGATTACGATACTCGGTTGGTGTGATATGAACTTGTTTTCGAAAAAATCGGCTAAAATGGGATAAACTTTCAAACCCTGAGTCTAATGCTACTGCTAAAATCGATTTGTCAGGATGCATCTCTAATAAATATTTTGCACGATTGATCCGACAGCACATAAGGTATTGCATAATTGTATAACCAGTTACATCCTTAAAAATCCTCGACATATAATATTTACTAATATTTAAATTAGTAGCAATGTTATCTAAGGTAATGTTGCTTTCAAGATGTTGTTCAATCCATTTTGCAACTCGATTCACATGAGTGGCTTTTTCGGACTTTACCGTGGGTATCTTTACAAGTCTTAGTTTGCTAAGTTCATAAATTTTAAAGAGCAGTTGGACAAGTAAAATTGAAATTTCACCTTCTAATAGGCGATTATCACGTTTAGACGCGTTTTTCTTATTTACATCTATTGATGCAATTCTTCTTATTAAATCCTCAATTTCTGATAGCTCTGTTTTATCCACACCCCTAAACAACGTATTACTTAGCATTTGATATGGATTTAGCAATTCCGGAACTTTTAAACTACTTAGTATCGGTTGAATCCATTCTGCAGAAAATTCAATGACACTTCTCTCATACAACTTCCCTAATTCAGGATTTGCTCGATGTAAGGTTAATCCATTCATAATAATGATATCGTCTTCCTGTAAATAATGAATATGATCACCAATTAGATATTTACAGTTACTGCCGTGAAAGTAATAGATTTCATACCTGTCATGAGAATGAAAACGAAACTCGTCTTTTGTGGATACTTCGTTTTTATTCCGATAGTACACATTAATATTTTCTTCCCCCATAGGTTTCCCCTCTTATCTGTAATGAAGTGTCCCTATAAATTCTAGATAAATAACAAAGAAAAACAACCTAATTTTCATTAAATAAATTGGTTAAAAATTGTCTCGCTTGAAATATTTCTGTATCAAAGTTGATCCAGTTACATTCAATTGAAACTTGGTCGTTATAATTCGCTTTAGCTAAACACTGAACAAATTCTTGATATGGATAGTTCCCTGTACCTGGAGCTAATCTCCCTGTATCGGCAACATGTATGTGTTTTATCATGTCTTTGGCAGCGATAATATTATCAATAGGTTCCCGTTCTTCATCCATATGATAAAAATCGGCTAAAATTTGTATTGGTTTTCGGTTAACCTTTTTAGCGAACGACATAGCTTCTGGAACACTGTTAATCATATTACTCTCTTTTTTATTTAAGGGTTCAATGACAATGGTTATCCCTAACGGCTCTGCATAATCGGCTACCATGTCTAGAAACTGTACGATTTGCTCTTCCCCTGTATCACGAGGGAAAGCTTCAGGTAATGACCTTGCTCCTCCGCTTCCGAATACGACTTTTTTAGCACCAATTTGTTTCACTCTTGAAAGTGCTGTTTTAACATAGCTTTCTACCGCATCATGATCAACTGTATCTCCAACGATTTTTAGTTGGCCTGGTAAAAATATATTACATACCTCTACAGGAAGATGACTTTGTTGATAGCTTTTTAGTATGTTTTGAAAATCCTCATCATTGGCAGGTACTAAAGAAACAACGGTACATTCTAAAAAGTCAAAACCAGCCTTTTTGGCAATGGATGAATTCGTAATATCTGTACAACATCCTACTCTCATTTTATTACTTCCCTTCCTTAACCAATGGTAGATATCCTTAAATTTCTGATAAAAGCTTTTTGATCCATTCAATATTGTGTTTAATAGATTCCTTTGTTGAAAATGCTTGACTAAAATCTTCCATTCCAATATATCCATCGTAATCGACTGACTTTAAATCTTTTAATACTTGCTGCCAATTAACGACTCCCTTTTCTACTAAATCCCAATCTGGTTTCCACATAACCGTTCCATCTTCGTTCTTTTCTTTGATAACCCAGCTAGCATTTTTGACATGAACATGTGCTAAATAAGGTCCCAACAATTCTAATGCCATCCTGTGGTTCTCATACCCTTCGTGAACCATATTTCCTGGATCAAATAACACTCCAATATAATCTGGGTTGAATTGACTGACTAATCGATGTGCAAGTCCTGCACTAGGTGTAATTGTTTCATGATGCGTTTCCACCAACCCTTTCATTTTATACTGCTTACACATTTGTTCCACTTCAGATAAATACCCAACAGCTTTCATGAATAAATCATGGTAATTTTCGCTGCGATTGTACTTAGGAACACCGACACGTATCGTAGAGGCACCTAATTTCTGAGCAACACGAAGTACGTTTTCGGTAGCAACCAAATCCCCACAATTAAGGTATGGGGTTACACTCGTCACTTCAATTCCGTACTCTTTCGTAACCCGAGATAAATCTGTTAACTCTTGGTCTGAACTATCAGGGGAAATTGTACATAAATTATTCCCCCAAAAGCTTGGCTTTTCTTGTTTTAACTGATCTGTTGTTTCTTTAAAACGCCACTCTACACCATGGTAGCCAAATTCCTTTAAGTACACGAGTAATTGTTCTGGTGTTATATCTGGAGCCATTACGGTAAAAACAGAAAACTTCATTATCAAATCCACTCCTCATTGAAATGATTTTTTTATCTACTACAATTACAGTCTATCAAACGTAATCATTATTCATTTTTTTAATATGTACCCTTCACATTCAACGAGATGCCTGAAGTTTCCTTTTTTACGGTCGAGTTCGCTATCTTTTCTTGTAAATGTTTATAATAAAGCTCCTCATTAATCGGAAAATCAACCCAATCATCTAACCATGTAGACAAATGTATAGCGTTAGATAGGGAAAGTCCTTCAATCCCTTCTCTACCTGGAGCAATAAGTGGTATTCCTTTCACAATTGCATCAACAAAATTTTGTGTAATCCCGCGGTGACCCGTTTCTTTTCCTTCAATTGGAATCTCAACCTTCCAACATTCAGGTGAACCAAATCCTCCTTGATAGTCACGGTTAAATTCAGGCTCTGGAACACGAAGTCGCCAAAAGTCTAGTTTTCCGTTTTCTACAACGACCTTTCCTTGATCACCAGCAATTTCTAAGCGATTCGTACCAGGTGCTTCGCCTGTAGTTGTGATAAATACCCCTGTAGCTCCATTTTCGTATTCTGCAAACGCTGTTACATCATCTTCTACTTCAATATCTCGATGTTTACCAAAATAACAAAATGCGCGCATTCGTTTTGGCATCATTCCTGTCATCCATTGCCATAAATCTAATTGGTGTGGGCACTGATTGATTAACACACCTCCACCTTCACCGGACCATGTAGCACGCCAACCACCTGAATTATAATAACTTTGCGATCTGTACCAATTGGTTATCAACCAGTTAATCCGGCGAATTTCTCCAAGCTCTCCAGTTTGAATTAACTCACGCAATTTTTGATAGAGTGGATTCGTCCTCTGGTTATACATCATTGAAAATACTTTTCCACTTTTTTCAGCAGCTTCATTCATTTCACGTACTTGTTTCGTGTAGACACCTGCAGGTTTTTCACACAAAACGTGAAGTCCAGATTCAAATGCCTTTATAGCTAGTGGGGAATGAGAGTAATGTGGTGTCGCAACGATAACAGCATCGATTAATCCGGAATTAAAAAAGGAATCTTCATCAGTAAATATGTCCACTCCATCTGTTACATTTTCTTCCAGACAATTTATTCGTTCTTCACTGATATCTAAAACGGCTGTTAATTCCGCCCCTCTTATAGCTCCTTCTTGAAGGTATTCTGCGTGAGCACTACCCATTGTTCCAACACCAATAACACCGATTCTTACATTTGCCATAGACTTACATCCTTTCTATACTCTTCAGGTTTTTAATAACCATTTATGAATCGGACCATTATTGACAATAAGAAAAATGTTTCAAATTTAAATCAAACAGAAAACATTAGTGATATTTCTCTTTGATATCATTTTTACATTATTGAAAAGGTTCGATTTTACCCACTATCAATCTCAAGGTAGCTTTTTTCTAGTTTTTTCATATAGACAGCATATTGTTGAAAAGCTATATCAGGCTCTTCTATTTCAGGGCACCATACCTTTTCCCATTCCAATGTATAATAACCATCATATTTTTTATCTTGTAATAGTCTATAAATGGGCTCTAAAGGAATATCTCCTTCACCAAGTAAGCATAATTGGTAGCCTCGTTCACAATCTTCCTTGAGATACGAATCTTTCCAATGTGTATATTTTATGTTTTCTCCTAATGTCTGCCACGTTTGTTCTGGATACTCTGCTACTGTCCGATAGGGATGATGGACATCCCAAAGGACATGTAAGAAAGGAGAATCAATACGATCTAGAACATCTTTTACAAATTGACAATTAGTCCAATCATCATGCGTTTCTAAAAGTAAGCAAACCTGATGTTGTTCTACTATTGGAAGCATTTTTCTTAGATTCTCAACAACGTTAATTAGTGCATCTTGCCTGCTAAATTGGCCAATCTTGCCACCAAACACACGAATGTAAGGAGTTTGAAATTCGTTACACAACTTCGCATATTGTCTTAACTCCACTAAGTATCTTGTAAGCTCATTATCGGAAGTTGTAAATAGA
Organism: Metabacillus sp. GQ13; assembly: GCF_059758525.1. NCBI lineage: Bacteria > Bacillati > Bacillota > Bacilli > Caryophanales > Bacillaceae > Metabacillus > Metabacillus sp. GQ13. Next base: position 219,467 of record NZ_JCAXET010000008.1, on the reverse strand, counting down.
CGGACAGAACTTGAGAAACAGGGTATTTCAATCGATGCTTTTACAAATTTCCTCTTCGTATTTGCTATCCCTGTTGTAAATTCCGGTAATTTATAAATATCCATTTCTCCTAAATAACCGCGGAAATCGACCCCATCATAACCTGATGCCACTGCTTTTTCTAGAATCGTATCCAGATCCCATTTCGGACAACCTAACGTAGTAAAAGCTAGTTTCATTCACTTTACTCCCTTGGTAAAAAGTTTCTTTATCATAGACTGTTTTTGAAATAGTTATATTTTTAGTAAAATAGTAGTATCTTGGTTGCGTGCAACACTTTATTAATAAAAAGTCATTTTTCTTTTGATTTTACTTTCCTTAATCATAGAGAAGTTTCATTTACATGTCTTTCTCCTTGTTGCTCTGATGCATAGAAAGTTTTACCTAAATTGCTAAAATCCAATTTCTCTGTCTCTGTGATTAAAAACCATTTAGACCTAGAAACTAGCTTCTAAAAAACCAAAAGCTAGTCCGTATTTCTTTCTTTTGTTTATCCCAATGCAAACTAACCAAGATCAATTGTTAATATCATTTTTAAACATACTGTATAAAACGATCTTTCATTTGTTCCAAAACAACATCACCAGGTTTATTCCAGATTTCTTCGTTAAAAATTTCAACCTCAATTGGCCCAGTATAGCCTGCTTGTTCAACCGCTTGTCTTATTTTCTTTATATCAATTACTCCATCTCCCATCATTCCTCGACCCATTAGTAAATCTGGTGTCGGAACGATCCAATCAGATACATGGAAACCAAGGATACGACCCTTTGCAGACGTAATCTGGTGATATAAGTCAGGATCCCACCAGACGTGAAAGACATCGATAACAACGCCAACTTGTTCTGGAGTATACCTACTAGCTATGTCATTCGCTTCTGCTAATGTTACAATGACACATCGCTCTGCAGCATACATAGGATGAAGTGGTTCAATCCCAAGCTTAATACCGTATTCTTCTGCAAAAGGGACAATTTGCTCAATTCCATCTGCAACCATTTTCCGAGCGTTAGTAATATCTTTGTCAGGAGATGAACCACAAACTAATACTAGTACATCTGTTCCAAGTTCTGCAGCCTCTTCTATTGCACGTTTATTATCATCAATTCGTTTTTGTCTATCCGTCGGTGTTGACGCCGGGAACATACCGCCTCTACATAAGCTTGACACATGAATACCTGCATTTTTCACCAATCTCTTACTCTCTAAGAGTCCGATCTCTTCGACTTTATGTCTCCAAAGAGAAATTGAGGGAATCTCAGCTCTAAGACAGCCATCCACTGCTTCTTGAAGTGTCCAATTATCCGTTGTAATCTGATTCAAACTTAATCTTTCAATAGATTGTAAGTTATCCATATTCCCCTCCTATTTTATTCCTGAAAGTTCTAGAATAAGCTGCATTTTGTCTGCAGCAATCTCCGGATCTACGAATAAACCAGCTTCATCTGCAAGAACAAAAAGCTCAGAAAGATGGATAATTGAGCGTGCACTCTCAGCCCCACCGATCATCCGAAAATGAGATTGATGACCATTTAAATACGCCATAAAAACAATTCCAGTTTTGTAAGAGTATGTTGGCTGTTGAAAAATATGTCTCGCCAATGGAACTGTTTTTTCTAGGATAGAATCATAGTGATTCATATCCCCTTCATCAAGCGCATGCATAGCCGCTGCTGCTGCAGGTGCAATCGCATCAAATATACCGAGAAGTGCATTGCTATACCCATGTTCGTCTCCACGAATTAATGAAGGATAATTAAAGTCATCCCCCGTATACATACGAACTCCTTCTGGTAATAAGCGACGCATTTCAATCTCCCGTTCTGCATCTAACAGTGAAATCTTAATCCCATCAACCATATCTTTGTGATCCCAAATAATATTCAGACAAACCTCCATAGCATCACGTATTTCGTTATGACCCCAATATCCTTTTAGCGCTGGATCAAACATATCCCCAAGCCAATGCAGGATAACTGGCTGTGAAATTTGCTTTAGCATATGGCTATATACATGATAATAATCATCAGGTCCATTCGCACATCCTGCAAGGGCTCTACTAGCCATCAAAATAATTTGTCCACCCTGCTCCTCTATAAAACTACATTGCTCTTCATATCCTTGGATAACTGCTTCCAAAGTAACACTTTCGTTCGGTAGTAAATGATCAGTGCCAGCTCCGCAGGCTATTTTTCCGCCCACAGCATTTGCCTCCGTAATTGAACGGCGAATTAATTCCTTTGCCGCAGTCCAATTAAGTCCCATCCCTCGTTGGGCAGTATCCATTGCCTCTGCCACTGAAAGACCTAGTGACCAAAGATAACGACGATAAGCCAATGTGTATTCCCAATCGATTTGTGAATGTTTGATTGGATCCGCGCCTGAAAATGGATTACAAACGACATGTGCAGCTGAAAAAGAAATACGACTTGTAAATGGTTTGCCTGGTACCGTAAAACTTGACGCATCACCTACTTCATAATGGAGAAATGAGCCATTAGCTTTTGGTAACTTCAATTTTCCTCTCATCTATTATCCCCCCAACTGTTAATTCAGGTACATCGATCCATCGTCTTTCTTTCCATGATAATAGTCCAAGTTCAGCAAGTTGGGTTCCTTTTGCCCCTTCTAACAAATCCCAAGGAAAATGCTCATCATTAATAACATGTTTCAAAAATAGTTCCCACTGAACTTTGAATGCGTTCTCATATTGGTCGTTTTCAGGTACCTCTTGCCATTGATCTAGGAAATTAAACGGATTAGGAATGTCGGGATTCCAAACAGGCTTTGGTGTATTCACACGATGTTGAACCTTACAATCTCTTAATCCAGCAACAGCACTTCCTTCGGTACCATCGACATGAATAGTAAGTAGATCGTCCCGATTAACTCTTACCGTCCATGAAGAATTCGCTTGAACGATAATACCTCCTTCTAATTCGAATGTTGCATATGCTGCATCATCAGCAGTCGATTGATATGGATTTCCATTTTCGTCTACCCGTTTATGTATATGTGTAGCACCTAAACACGAAACAGACTGAACATTGCCAAATAGATGATCAAGGACATAACGCCAATGGGCAAACATATCAATGATAATGCCACCTCCATCCTCTTTACGGTAGTTCCATGAAGGTCTCTGACCCGGCTGCCAATCTCCCTCGAATACCCAGTATCCAAATTCCATCCGAACAGATAGAATGTTTCCAAAAAATCCAGAATCAATGAGACGTTTTAATTTTAAGATTCCTGGCAAGAACAACTTATCTTGAACAACACCATTTTTCACATTCGCTTGACAAGCTAATTTTGCAAGATCAAGTGATTCCTCTAAACTCGTTGCAGTTGGCTTCTCACAATAGATATGCTTTCCTGCTTTTATTGCCTTCCGTACATCTTCTGCACGATGGACTGTCGTTTGTGAATCAAAATAAATCAGATTTTTCTGATCGGCAAGGCAAGACTCTAAATTAGTACTCCAACACTCAACTTGATGTTTCTCTGCCAATGCCTTCAGCTTGCTCTCATTACGACCGACCAAAACAGGATCAGGGATAATTACATCACCATTCGCAAGTGATACCCCACCTTGTTCACGAATCGCAAGAATCGAGCGAATCAAATGTTGATTCATCCCCATACGACCCGTCACACCGTTCATAATAATACCTACATTCACTATAGACATTGAAATCCCTCCAAAATTTTTTTGTAAAGATATCTTTATTCTAGTAAAAAAATTGATGTAGGTCTTAGTGATATAAGATTCAGATTAGCAATATCGGAAATAAAAAACATTTTAGTTTAGAAATCAAATCCATTAAGGGTGTAAATATAGCACAAGGACACATTAGAACTTTGAATAAAAGGCTGTTTTCGCAAAGATAGTGTTTTTCGTACAAAGTAAGAATGTACATCTGTTAAGAATATCTTCGTGCTCTTTTCGCTTCCTTTGGACATAGCTTCAATTTAGATTATAAAATGATAAATAAACAAGGCGATTACATACAAAAAGAGATTGAATATATCCAATCTCTTTAACATTCTACTAATTGTTACAGAATTCATTACCGAATAGTGCTAAATCAACAACTACTTTCTCATCTATGGATCAACGTGTTATTATCATTGCATTACTATTCCAGTTTATCTACAGGGTCCATATATTCCAACTAAGGATTTTCAAAAGGCAAAAACTTTTGAAAAGGGTGGTCAGATTTCACTTCTGAATTTGCGGAACTCCAAGATATCTTGGAAATACCGATCTCTTGGATGGAAACGGTGCTGTAAATAAAGATAATGGTAGATCTTACAAGTCGAGTGTAACAATACAAAAATCGACCCAACAGCAACATCCGTTTCCATTACTCAAGTAATCTTCTTCTCTCGGCTCGTGAGCAAAAGTAGAACAGAAAGAAATGGACCCCGTTTTAGTCCGTTTAAACTAACGAATTAAAAAACCCTTGTGGATTTCACTGATAGGGGCTTTCATACATTGATTCCGTTGTACTTAACTATCCATAAAATAACGATTTTTTTCACATCTATTCAAGCAGGAAATATTAAATAGGCAAGAGCTTGTAAGATTGAATACACGTTTAGCTCAAATGTTACTTTTAAATATATTAACTTATAACTGTACAACAATGTCCTGTAATAACTTTACATTCATCATTTTTCATTTGCCAAACCCTTGTATAGCACATTTCATCTTCAATAGGTTCTACACCATAGGTTCCTTTGAGGCTAACTCTTGTTATTGTAACAGCTGAATCTTCTAATAGGATTACCTTTTGTTCCAAAAATGTAACATCAGTAAAATTCAATAAACCTGTTCGATGTGCTTCAATATCAACTTCCTTCGTTACCAAATGACCAAAATGATTAACAAAAATAAGGTCATCACTTAGGAGCTCATCAAGGATTTCAACATCACTAGCCATCATTGCCTTCCGAAGACTCTCTTCGTAGTCACAAACAAGCGTTCTCTCCATCATAGTCCCTCCCCAAATGGAAATTATCATATTGTGATTATAATCCATTTTTCGATAAATTAAATTTTTATCCATTATTTATGAAAAAGAGACTTCTCGTTATGGTGAATTATACCGAAAGAAACATTGATCGAATCTCTCTGTTTTTTTTGGTGCCACTATTATTACACACTCTATTCACCTCAGCTAAAATAGAAAACTGATCATTCAGTCCATTTTTCTAATCGTTATTCATTAATAAAACAACCTATTTAACCTTACTTATCGCTTCAATTAGCCTCTCCTTGGATTCCGAAAGATCTCTTACCTTTTCATTTAATTCTATTGGTCCACCTTCATAAAAATCGGCAAACGGTTGGTGTTCATACCTTGGGACAACGTGCATATGATAATGAGTAAGTTCGTCATTAAAAATTCCACCATTTTGTGTCATCGTAATCCCATCTGGTTTATACACTATTTTTATCGCCTTTGAAAGAAGAATAGATGCATTCATAATTGCAATGGCAGTAACTTTGTTAAGTTCATCAACATCAAAAAAATGTTCCTTTGGTAAGATTAACGTATGCCCCTCATTAAAAGGATCGTGGTCCAAAAAACAAGTAACATATTGATCTTCATATACAATATTTGTTGGTTGTTTTTTATTTGCAAGTATACAGCCTAAACATCCTTTTTCTTGTTCCATCGTTTTTCATCTCCTTGTAAAAATCTTCTGAGTGAAGCTACTTCATTAGAAGAGTGAACAAAATACGCACGAATAGCTCCTGCACTTGAATCAACCCAATCTATAATTGTTACTATTTCATCTGCCATTCTCACACTAAAAAGATGGAAACCTCCATGACAAAGTCTCTTCGTCTATTTTATAAATCTAATTTATGAAACATTGGAATCAAGTGAATCAGTAACAACACTATTGACCTTTTGTTGAATATCAATTGAAATATTGATGTGCTATACTTCTTTTTCCATGTTTTCAAATAGAATAGTGCCTATTTTTCACCCTTTAATATATTCCATTTTTATAGCTTGTTTTCCATCTAATTCTTTGACATCCAATATTTTAGGTACAGAAAGTCCACACGAATAGGCGAACTTTTGCTTAACTCTTCTTAGGAAGTAAAATAGATCTCTTGTCATCCTCGTATTAACTCTTCAACATAAAAAAGTTCATTCCTCTTTTAAAAATAATTTATATGTAAGAATTAACCATCACTCGACTTTTCCAATTTTTTAGTAAACCTACACCGTTAGATACTTCATCTGAGAACCATTTTGCGTATGGATTGCCCTCGTTCACTATATTAAATAGAATTATCTTTATTCGTTCTTCTATTACTCCCTTCTTAGCCTTGGATTTAGAGCACGTATATTTAAGTTTCGTTTCTATTTCTAGACCGTGATGTTAAATCCACTATCAGGTTACAAACTATTTTCGATTCAATTGAATGATAGATTGTATCAAATCTGATTTCGAGGATGTTTGTAACATTATTTTCCATCCGCTTCATCAACTCAAGCTACTGTTATTTTATAATCATGTCAAAATTGCATGTTGAAAACACAAGGATGAATCGGGCATGTAAATAAGAAAAAATCCTGCATATAACAGGATTTTCGCTCGAACTTTATTTCAAATTCATAACCTTATTAAAAACAATCAGTCCCTGATATAAATCACCAAACTTCATTCAAAATCCACCATTTCGTTAAAAAAGTATTGATCTTTATACTCACATAGAAGTTGTTCTTTTTCATCCTCCGTAACCTTTCAAGTTTAATCAATCGTGTTCAATTCCCTTTTTTCTTTTAAAAGCTTTTGAAATTCTTTTTCTAATTCTTCAGATGGTTCTATACTTAAGCGACTTAATACTTCTGTTATTTTTGTTTCGAGTAGGAGAAGTTTATCCTTTTCGCTGTCTCTCGTTCTCAGTGGTTGATCATGTTTATATTGCTGATATGTTCCTTCAAACGATTCAATCTCTTGCTGACGAATGGCCAAGATTCGAGTAGCGATATTATCAATGAATCGGCGATCATGGCTGATGAAGATTACGCTCCCTTCATATTCTTTTAGAAGAGACTCTAATGCTTCAACTGCTTCCATATCAAGAAAATTCGTCGGTTCATCTAAGATCAATGTATTGATATCACTTAAAAATAGCTTCGTTAGCGCAACTTTCACGCGCTCACCGCCACTCAAAACCCCTACTAGCTTATAAACATCATCTCTGAAGAAATGCATTCTCGCAAGTACTGTTCGAATAAGCGTTTCATTCTGCTTTGAAGAGGATTGGACATTCTCTAAAATAGATTTCTCCACATCTAATATAGTTAAGTTTTGGCTAAAGTAACCCATTTTAACAGATGGTGAAAGCAAGATACTCGGCTCTTGATTGATGATCTTTTTTACAAGCGTCGTTTTCCCCGTTCCATTTGCGCCGATAATCGCTAATTTGTCACCGCCTCTTACATGAAAACTAGTTTTGTTCCAAAGGATACGTTTGCCAATCATCCCTGTTACATCCTCTACACGAAGGATAATCCGATTTTTAAACGTGTCTTCATTCGGCAGGTTCATCTTTATTTGTGGAAGTTCTTTCACTTTTTCTACCTTTTCAAGTTTTTCTAATCTCGTTTCAATGGCTGATGCAGTTTTTTGTAATTTCTTTTGTTTTTTTGCAAAGTATGGCTTTGCTCCAGTTATTTTCGCTTCTGATTTACTTACCTTTTTTGGAGCCTTTGTTGCTCTATCCGCTTTTTTCTCTTTCAATTTCAAAGCATCTTCTAACTGCTTTTTCTTTTTCTGATATTTTTCATAAGCTAATTGTTCTTGATGGCTCTCTACTTCTTTTTGATCTAGATAATCACTATAGTTGCCCGTATACTCTTTTATCTTTCCTTCATTGATTTCCCATATAGTTGTACAAAGAGCATCCAAAAATGCACGGTCATGAGAAACAATGATAAATGCCCCCTGCCAATCTCTTAACTTCTTTTCTAACCATTCAATATGTTCTGTATCAAGATTTGTCGTTGGTTCGTCTGCAAGTAAAAATTCTGGATCTTTGACAAGGGCTTTTTGAATATATTCTTGTGTCACTTCACCACCACTTTTTGTTGTATCTGTTCGTTTAAGCTGAGGTAAAATCTCACATTGAGTGTGTTGAATAACGGTCCCTTCATCTGGAGAAAAATTTTTAGCCAGAATTTGAAGTAACGTTGTTTTCCCACTTCCATTTCGACCAACTAATCCAATTCGATCATTTTGATGAATTTGTAATTGATCCACATCTAGTAATAAACGATCCTGTACATAGTGCTTAACATGATGTGCTTCTAATAAAAACATTGAAACATCTCCCCTTTAATCAAGTTAAGGAGACAAAAATGCCCCCTATATACATTCAGAATAGGAGGCATAAATCATATATAGGTGCACACAAAAGAGACTACCCCTTTAGGTCCAACTATAGAAATCCAATCCTATTCTGAAAAACGACAATAAAAGGCAACAGAAATAAAACAGAAATTGTCTGCTAAAAATCACCTTCAATTGTTTGCTTTCGTAAATAGGATTAGTACTTCATGTAGTTGGGTCACCCTTCCGTTCTTTTAATTACCAATATTTTATATGAACCATTAAGAATTGTCAAAAGATAAATGTAGACACACTTCATCTAAAAAACGTTAAGGATATAAAAATTATTGAACTAGTTCATCTACAGATTGGTTTTCATGTATACGTTTGATTGCTTCACTAATTAAGGGAGCAACTGAAAGCTCAACTAACTTATCAATACGTTTCTCTTTAGGAAGAGTAATTGAATTTGTTACAACTAGTTCTTTAATTTTAGAGTTTTGAATACGCTCAATAGCTGGACCAGATAAAATTGGATGTGTGCAGCAAGCATATACTTCTTTTGCACCATTTTCTACAAGAGCGTTTGCTGCTAATGTAATCGTTCCTGCTGTATCTATAATATCATCAATTAGTATCGCTGTTTTCCCTTCAATATTTCCTACAATATTCATCACTTCTACAACATTCGGTCTTGGACGTCTTTTGTCAATAATTGCAATCGGAGCCTTTAGTCGGTCTGCTAATTTACGAGCACGTATTACACCGCCATGATCTGGAGAGACGATCACAAGATCTTCTAAATTCTTATTTAAGAAATATTCTCCTAAAATAGGAACACCCATAAGATGGTCAATTGGGATATCAAAGAACCCTTGAATTTGTGGTGCATGCAGGTCTAATGTAATCACACGAGTTGAACCAGCTGTTTCAAGAAGATCCGAGACAAGCTTTGCTGTGATTGGCTCCCTAGCTCTTGCTTTACGATCCTGTCTAGCATAGCCATAGTATGGAATAACCAGGTTAATCGTTTTGGCTGATGCACGTTTTAAAGCATCAACCATAATTAATAACTCCATTAAATGTTCATTTACAGGACTACTTATCGATTGAATAATATATACTTCACAACCTCGAATACTTTCTTCGATATTGATTTGGATTTCTCCATCACTGAAACGAGTAACTGAACACTTCCCTAAATCTTCCCCTAGAATTTTGGCAATTTCTTTTGACAAAGCTGGGGCAGAGTTTAGCGAAAATAGTTTTAATTTAGAATCTTCATATTGATTAGTCATAATAAAGTGAAAACCTCCATAAGGAATTTCTTATTTTATTACTAGTTTACACTAAAAACTAAACCTATAATAGCAACATCATAGTAACACTGGCTATAAAATCAATATATTATTTTATTGATATAGGTATCAGTCAATCAGAAAGCGACATTATAGATTCCTTTCCTTTTATTCTACCGGACACGTTTACCTATAGATTAAACACACTCTGAAATCAAAACAAAGATAAACCTACTATTTATTTTTGTTTACGCGAAAACCGATATGTAAAGTACATCTAGAAATTTTTGTTAATTACAGGATAAGCAATAAAAATAAAGCCAACCAAAATGGAGTGGCTTTTACTTTGAGTGTAAATCCTCTTAGTTTAATCTTGCATTTATTCTTGTCGTTTCATTTAAATACAAATGCTCTATTTAACTTTAAGTTACACCTCTCACAAACAAGTATCCCTTTGTACTTCAACTATATTATCGAATGACATTTATTGTTCTAATCTTTTGTTAATTCATTACGATTAGGACCTGAAAAGGGGTTTTTCTAACCATCCATTATTTGATCATTATATTTAATCCAACAACTCCGAAATCCCCCATTTCAGTAAGTACCCTTTATACGTTACTGCAAAATCCCTTTTATATATGGCATATTTTTAGCCCTTTAATTAAATTTCTTTTTATTCTCAAGAAGGTATTGAAAGGCATATAAGAAAAAAGCCTTGTAAAATAAATATAGGAAGAATTGAAATTTATTTATCCGAATTAGTTGTACAACCTTTAGTTTTTCCAAAAACCATGTGAAAACTATAGCATAGCCGGCATTTATCATCGCATTTATTAATAAAAATTTACTGAGGTTTCCATACGACCACTTTAAAGTCCACATCGCTGTGATAAAAAACGGGCCAATATTTAAAGGGAATTCCCCTGTAAGATAGGAGTTTGGCTTATTATAAAAGATCCACCATTTTCGCCTTTTTCCAATTTGAACATTCAAAGCTTCTAATAAAACCACAAGTATTGATGCTGGAAAAAATCTTTTTATGTTACGCCAGCCATAAGAAGTTAAGGATAACCATGAAAGCAACACCATTATACTGTTAACTAACCACTGATTTTTCAATGACATTATAGTTTCAACTCCTTTTTTACCTTAGAGTTTCCACAGTCATTTCTATTATTCATAAAAGGTGATGTATATAAGATTCTACTGACAGCTTCAATAGCTGTTAGGAGGCAAATGACTACAATCATATAGCACCTTTTTTCTATCTTTTTAGAGTACGAAACTTGTGAGGAGAAATTCCAACTAAATTTCGGAACGTCCGATAGAATGAGGAAAGAGTTTCATAACCAATTTCAAAACTAATCGATATAATCTCTAAATCTGTCTCTACTAACATTTCTTTTGCCCGATTAATTCTAATTTTTTGTAGATACTGCAATGGGGTTTCATGAAATTTCGATTTATAAATCGAGTTGATATAGCGTGGAGAGATTTCAAACTTTAAGGATATACTTTCAGCTGTGATATTTGTAAAATAGTTATGATCAATGTATTTTCTTATCTGTAATGCTCTCATTTCATTGATATCTTGAGACTCTTGATCTGTCTGTAAACGTACCAGTATTAATAGGAGTTCACACAAATAAATAGGCAATGAGTAAGGGCATAATAAATCATAATTGGTCTGCTCAAATAACATCTTCCTTAACACTTGCCTTACCTCACTAGCTCTCATCACATCTAAATCAAAATACTGTGAATTTCTTTGAACAAATTGTAGTAAACAATGCTTGTCAAACGTTCCTAATGCTAAATTTGAAAAGGCTAACACTAAAACAGTTAAGGTTGAAGTAGCTGCAATTGAATGAATGGAGTTTGGTACAATTAATATAATTTGATCCTTAGAAAAGACAAATTCCCTTCCATCTACATTCATCCGGCCCTCCCCTTCAAGGGCATAAAGAATTTGAAAATGATCATGATAGTGACCTGAAATAGTACTCCCTCTCACATGCTTATTTTCATATAGAAGTAAGCCAGTATTTGCTAATTTTAGATTTTGAAGTTTCATAAGCCCCTCCTTCAGTAACATCCTTTTATTTAGACTCTTTTCTAAGAGTTTTGCTTATTAAGCTAACTTGTAAAGTAGAGTTTAGAATAAAATAGCTTATATATGAGAGCGATTACATTACTATGTATATTAGTTTATTAAAATTTATATGATTACAAATTGTTTTCGATACAGATGACAATGTTTCAACTGTAACATACGTCATTTGCTTCCAAGGTTTCACCAAAACTATCTTTTTCAGAAATCAGCATCTCAATTGTTTTTACCAAGTTATACAATTCAAGAAAAAAGTTTAAAATCCTCTATTACTTTCCTTGTTTTGCTAAACTTCCTAGTGAAAATCCTTTAATAGTGAAACAAGGATAGTAGCAGGTCAATAATCTATACAACACTAAACATTATAAAACAACTTATAGGTAATAAACGGATCTTAGATGAAGATCATTTTTCGCTTTATTCTCCTCCGTCATCGACATCATTCCCACCCTGATCAATATCACTGTCATTGTGATCTGAATCAAAAAAATCATTGATTGATTCAATAATTGTGCTCTTTTGTTCCCTATTTTCATTAAAATCGATGGAATTATTCATAAAGTCCTGAAGTGTAAAAACTTGAACTGCCTTTTTTCCTTTTTTAAAATTTAGTTTATATAAAAAAGCAATAATCAACAATGTCGCAATGATTAAAACGATAAAAATGAACAGATAGAAAACCTCCTCCCTCACCTTACTGTAAATATATGTTAAATACAAAACAAATAACACTTACCATAACTATAAGAAGATTCTCAAAAAGCCAAACTCTTTAAATATAAGGGTTTGGCACTTAGGTTTGATATCGTTTTTACCTTTTAAACATAGTTGTCAAATAGATTAAAAAAGCGAGTTCATATAAATGACCAAATGGAAAAATAAAAAAGCTCAGTAAAAACCTAAAAAAATACGTTTTATATAGAGAATACTTGCTTATGATGTACTAAAATTCAGCGGTTAATGGCATCATTATAAATTGATTTTCCAAAAGATATGACCCTCTAAACATTAATTTATTCTCTGTTTTATATTCAACTTCCTCTACATTTTCTAGATTAAAAGCATCGGGGTTAAAATAAAATTCAATCGTATTAAACTGGTGTGGAAGATAAGAACATAAGATTTCTAGTGATGGTATTTCTCTTCTTATTACGTCAAAAATCCTTAAAGTTCCCTCTTTAACATCGAATACAACTATTGTATTTAATTCCTCAATTAGAAAGAACTTGTTATTTAATTCAGAATCATATAAGTTAAAATAAATGGCATTCTCATATGAAAGTGGAGCAAATACTTTTGACAAGGCTTCTCTGTTTTTCAGCAAGTCCATTAGTATCTTTATATCCGAATCTTTTAGAGGTTCTAATTTTCTTAAAGAAGTTTTTTTAGTTAATAAATGATGATTCACATTCTTTCTAAAGTAATATTGTTCGATTACTTTAAATCCATAGGGTATATACAGTTCAGGATTGCTTGTAAATAAAAAAGCCGCTTCGTACTTTTGATCTATGTCTTCGAGCATTTTGCTAAACAATCTTTTCATTAAACCTTTTTTTCGATAATCTGGTTCTGTCATTACTGATTGAATACCAACACATTTCTTATTGCTCTGTTCAATATTCATATCCAGGGGGAAAGCCGAAACATTGGCTATTGCTTGATCATTGTTAAAAAAGGTGTATGGAATATAACTTTCATTCCAAAAACCTCTTTTATAGAAATCTCTTAATGTATTTACCTCTATCCCAAACACTTTTTCAAAAAGTGGATATAATTTTTCTCTCTTACTATCCTCACTTGAATAATCAGAATAAAACTTTAATTGCTTTATATCAGTTTGTTTAACTTCCATCACAATCACCTCAGATTTGTTAAATTGGAAAGATACTATTAAATGTGAAAGTGTTATCTGTTCATTGGTCTCACCTCTTTTAATAAGTTAAATAGGAGCACAAACTATAATTCCGCTTAAGATTGCACCTAACCCGTTAATAGTTTTTTAGATGCTAAGAAGTATGTGCTACTCGCCATAATTAAACCGACACTTATTCCGTTAAAGTCCCGATTGATTGAAGCAAAATGTGAAGATAATTATATACCTAACATAAATATTCATAATCTAACCAAGAACAAGGGATTCTTTTTTCATATTCGTTGCAACATTCCCACAAATGTTTAGACGTTTTATCTTGTAAAATGTTCCAAGATATTTATACCTATTTTTCTGCACATTAATTACAACATATAAAAGGTAGCGATTCGTCATGTATGCTTTTTAATAGTTTTAGGTCTGTTTTGACATAATGCATCCAATATAGGAGATAATAAAACAAGTAATTTGAGGGTTAAACAGCTTTATCTCTCTATTATCACGGGAAAGAATACGAAAGAGTACCTGGAGTGTGTGGTATCCTTACCATGGAGCATCTTAGCAATATACCATTTATTAACCTTATGATGATTTTAACTAGTTCCGTCGGGGCGGGCCTTTCATTAAATGTAGGTAGTAATATTAAAAATATACTAAGACAACGTTGTCAATTTGTTAATGAAACGTACCTTATATATGACAAGTGTCATGTTTCTACTAGACGTATATCACTTTTGCTACTGTCATTTTATCTATATACTGAAATTAATAAGTTATTCGAGCAAAAAGAGCTCGTTGAAGGAGGAAGAAAATGAGTAAAGAAAAAACAGCGCAATTACGAAAATTTGTCGCTCCTTTCGAGAAAGCTGATGTAAATAAGAGTATTAGACAATTAATAAATACCATTCCTCCATCCATTTTATTTTGGTTTTTGGCATATCAAGCCTTGGATGTATCGATCTGGTTAACAATAGCTTTGTCGTTTGTCACAGCAGGTTTCATCGTTCGAACGTTCATTATTTTCCACGATTGTACACATGGTTCGTTTTTTAAAAACAAAAAAGCAAATGCAATTGTCGGCACAATAACTGGTGTTATGACATTGTTCGCATACGAAAAGTGGAAACGTGAACACTCGATCCACCACGCTTCTAGCGGAAATCTCGACAAACGTGGTATTGGCGATATATGGGTTATGACGATTGAAGAATATGTAGAAGCACCCAAGTGGGAACGTTTTAAATACCGTATGTACCGCAACCCACTTGTCATGTTCGGCTTAGGTCCTTTATTCCTAGTTCTGGTATCAAGTCGTTTTAATCGCAAAGATGCCCGAAAAAAAGAACGTAATAACACGTACTTGATCAATTTTTTACTTGTAGCTGTATATACTTTACTTATTTTGATAATTGGCTGGCAGTCATTCTTAATCGTACAAGGTACGACAATGTTTATTGCTGGAGCACTCGGCATTTGGTTATTTTATGTTCAGCATACTTTCGAAGATTCTTATTTTGAAGATGAAAGCGAATGGGACTATGTGAAAGCTGCTGTTGATGGTAGTTCTTATTACAAACTACCGAAAGTTCTCCAATGGGTGACTGGAAATATTGGTTTTCATCATGTTCATCACTTAAGCCCAAGAGTTCCTAACTATAACTTGGAAAAAGCGCATGATTCAACTCCACCACTACATCAAGCAACAACAATTACGATCAAAACAAGCTTAAAATCGTTACGTTATAAAGTTTACGATGCGAAAAATCAAACGTTTGTCACTTTCAGAGAAATTAAGCATTTGTTGAATAATTCAGAGTTGCTGAAGAGTAAGATAAACGAAAAGGAATCAAAGCTGATTGCTAATCCGGATCCAAAAGCGTAGAAATTCTATTAAAGTAACTATTGGGGACTGGTCACTGTATTATACAGAGATCAGTCTTTTTTGTAGGCGTTTTTTAAATAGTTCTATCTTTATTTAAATTCACCTTTAATGTCATTACGTTCTAATCATTCTAATAAATGGTTCTTTTTCTTTGTATACCTTTGTCGCTCGAATTAAATAAGTTCACCCTTCATTGTTGCGTATCGCTCAGCTACTTTAGGATATAATCTGAAATAATTCGTTGCTTTTATGTTTACATATATGGAAATGACAAGTACCCTGTCCCCACATCACCTTCCTAAAAAACATTCTATCTTTTAGCTCAGGTTTTGAAACATACTCATAATCAATCTTACGTAAAGGAATTACAAAGGATGAAACTTCATCCAAATCTAGAATACCTACTAAAATATCAATGATCGACATTGCTTTAATTCCTTTATTGAAGTGCTTCCAATATGTTCAATACTAATAATTCTATCACCTAACATATCTTCTGCTTATTTAAGCTCCCTATTTTAAAGATAATTTAAAAAATCTCCTTTTCCACAACCTCATCTATCATTTTAACATATCCACCCATAATTACCCATTATTTCTATTTATCCTTTTAGTTTTTTCATTTTACAACTGGTCTTACTATCAAAAGGATGAAACCATTATGGTTTCATCCTCACACTTTTTATTTAACTTACCAATGGATCGAGACTAGTAAACTATCCTTATAGTGCTAGAATCTCTTCAGATATTGTTTTAATCAAAAATTCAATATCCTGTTCACCTATATTTAATGGTGGGGCTAATGATAACACATTGTTATAGCCAGCGACGGTTGCGCCGTTTTTGCCAATTATAAGTCCTTTTTCTTTACAGCCAGCAATTACTTTATTGACTATTTCTGGTTCTAGCGGAGATTTTGTTACTTTATCTTTGACTAGTTCGATACCGATTAACATTCCTTTTCCTCGTACATCACCAACATATTGATGCTTGGTTAGTAAGGAAGCTAGAGTTTGTTTCATATAGATACCTAGTTTCTTAGAACGTTCAACCAAATGTTCATTTTCGATCATTTCAATGTTTTTTAGAGCGAGTGCACATGCTGCTGGATTTCCGCCAAATGTATTGATATGTCGGAAGTAATCGTATTCTTCTGCCCCTTTAAATGCTTCATAAATTTCCTTTTTTACGGCTGTTGCTGCAAGAGGTAAATAGCCACTTGTTATCCCTTTTGCCATTGTGATGATATCAGGCTTTACTCCGTAGTTCATGAAACCGAATGGTTCGCCTGTTCTCCCGAATCCACAGATAACTTCATCGGCAATTAACAGTGCCCCGTGGTTTTCACATACACGTTTGACACCAGCCATATATTCTTGATGTGGCATGATAATCCCACCGCCGGTAATAATCGGTTCCATGATTACACCAGCAATTGTTTCACTCAATTCCCATGTCATGACACGGTCCATTTCTTTTACAGATTCTAATTGATCTGGTTTTCCATCCTCTTTATCGGGGGACCGGTAGGAATCAGGTGGTGCAATTTTTATAAAACCAGGTGCCAATGGTTCGTATTTATATTTCCGCTGTGCTTGACCGGTTGCAGCCAGCGATCCCATCGAGTTTCCATGGTATGAGCGATACCTTGAGATAAATTTATAGCGGTGATGGTCTCCATTTTGTTGGTGGTATTGTCTGACAATTTTAAAGGCTGTTTCATTGGCTTCTGTTCCACTATTCGAGAAGAAGATGACATACTCTCCTCCTAGCATGTGGTTTAGTTTTTCTGCAAGGAGAATCGCTGGTTTATGACTTTGCGTTAGCGGATAGTAGGCCATTTCTTTTAATTGCTCAAATGCAGCTTCTGCAAGCTCTGCTCTGCCATAGCCAACATTCACACACCATAAGCCAGCCATCGCATCAAGGAATTTCTTTCCGGATTGATCGGTCACCCAGGAACCTTGCGCTTTTTCGATGATCATTGTTGAATCAGGACTATAAGCCTTCATTGAATGCCAAAGATTGTCCTTATCCTTTGTTAAATAATCTTCACTTCCTTTTATCTCAGTCATCCCACTCACTCCTGTTCTTAATAATCAAATCTAGAGGTAATCATCTTTTTGCGTGTATAAAAATTGACTCCATCTTTTCCATTCACATGAAGGTCTCCATAGAAGGAATTCTTCCATCCCGAGAACGGGAAAAACGCCATTGTTGCAGGAACACCAATATTAATCCCTAGCATCCCAGCATCTGCTTCCTCTCTAAATTGTCTAATTGCTTTTGCGTCTTTTGTATAGATCGTCGCACCATTTCCATATTGTGATTGACGAAGATACTCAAGCCCTTCATCAAGATCTTTTGCTCGTAATAGACTAAGAACTGGTGCGAAAATCTCAACTTTGGCAATGGTCATCGTTGTTTTCACATGGTCAAATAATGTTGCACCTAAGAAGTACCCTTCATTTTTATCTGCCATATCAAGACGGCCGTCTCTGATTAATGAAGCGCCTTCTTCAATTCCAATTTCAATATAATCTAGTACTTTTTCTCGATGGGACTCTCTAATGATTGGCGTAAGAAGTACACGATCATCAAGTCCATTTCCAAGTGTTAATTGATCTGCTTTTTCTGTAAGTTTTTGTACAAATTTATCCCCGTCACCAACAATCACGACTGCACTACAGGCCATACAGCGTTGTCCAGCACTTCCGAATGCCGAGCTGATAACATTCTCGACTGCTTTGTCTATGTCTGCATCTGGCATGACAATATGATGATTTTTCGCCCCTGATAAAGCTTGAACACGCTTGCCATTAATGGCTGCACGTTCATAGACATACTTGGCAACTGGCTGTGAACCTACAAATGAAATAGCCTTTACATCATCGTGATTAAGTAAACCATTGACTACATCATGTGCACCATGAACTACATTTAATATCCCTTTGGGTGCACCTGCCTCGGCAAATAATCGTACTAGTTCATTTGCTAAGATTGGTGTTCGCTCCGAAGGCTTTAGGACAAATGTATTTCCACAAGCAATCGCTAAGGGAAACATCCATAATGGAACCATCATTGGAAAGTTAAAAGGAGAAATACCGCCGACTACCCCGAGCGGATAACGGAACATTTCAGAGTCAATATCTGCAGCAATTGTTGATAAGGTTTCCCCCATCATTAGAGTTGGAGCACCTGAGGCAAATTCAACACACTCAATACCTCGTTGAACTTCCCCATATGCTTCTTTATATGCTTTACCATTTTCTTGGACAATCAGCTTTGCAAGATGTTCATGATTTTCGGTTAGGAGATAATGATATTTAAATAGTATTCTTGCCCTTTTCGGAACAGGTGTCTGTTTCCAGGTCTTAAAAGCCTCATTTGCAGAACGGACAGCAATATCTACATCTTCGGTTGATGAAATAGGCACCTTAACCAATGTTTCACCAGTAGCAGGATTTAGCACATTTGCAGTTTCTGTGCTTTTTGCATTGATCCATTCACCATTAATAAAATTTTTTAACACAGTCGTTTCGTTTTTTATGATTGCCACCTGTCTTACCTCCTTTTTGAACATGTGATGGAACAACAAAATAGCCAAAGTAAACAACAAACACTAAGAGGAATTTCCTGAATAGACCTTACTCAACTAATGTTAATACTGTTTTCAAAAGAACATTTACTCCCTTTTCGCAGTCTTCCCAAGTTGTTAATTCTTCCTCGCAATGGCTCTTCCCGTTTATACTCTGCACAAAGATCATTGCACTTGGGATATAACTTGAAAGGAATTGGGCATCGTGTCCTGCACCACTGTCCATTCGTTTATACGGATAGCCTAATGATTCTGCAGACTCAGCTAGCTTATTACATAGCTGTTTATTGAAAAAAACAGTGGAGCGATCCCAAAGTTTTTCTACTGTGATTTCACAACCTTCATTCGCAGAGATTTTAGTTAGCTCTAAAATATTTTCTTCTACATTTTGGATAATGATCGGATCCTTATGCCTTGCTTCAAGGGTAAAAACAACCTTATTTGGAATAACCGTATGGATGTTCGGTAACACATTCACTCTTCCCATTGTGAACACCAAATCGTTATCTAAAGCAGCTAATTTTTTTCTTGCTTCTGTGATAACTGCATTTGCCGCAAAAAGCGCATCTTTTCTCATCTCCATTGGGGTGGTACCAGCATGATCTGACTCGCCCGTTACTTCAATTTGATAACAAACCATTCCAAGGACGCTTTCGACGACGCCAATTGGCAAGGATTCTTGCTCTAAAATAGGTCCTTGTTCAATATGTAATTCTAAAAAGGCTGTCGCTTCATTGATGCGTGCCTCTTCACTACCCAGATAACCAATAGCATATAATGCATCTTCGAAAGTGATGCAATCGACATCTATTTTTTGAAGCATTGTAGCTTTATCAAACTTTCCTGATAGAATACCAGATGACATCATTGAAGGTTCAAATCTCGCCCCCTCTTCATTGGTTATATTCATGATTGTTAAAGGAACACATGGTTTTATTTTTTTGTCAACTAGCGTACGTGCGATTTCTAAACCTGCCAATACACCTAACGCCCCATCAAAGCGCCCTCCTTTTTTGACTGTATCTAAGTGGGAACCAATTATGATTGGAGGTTTGCTGTTATCCACTCCTTCTAAAGTTGCATAGATATTTCCGATATCATCAATCTTGATCGACATTCCGAGTTCCTTACAACGGGAACAAAAATAGTCCCTTGCTGTTTGATCCTCTTTTGATAAAGCTAGACGTGTGACCCCATTATTCTCTGTTTTGCCAAATTGCGAAAATTCTTCGAGAGTATTTTTTAAACGCTCACCATTAATGAATACATTTTGTTTCTCCATAACCATTTACCTCCTTGGACCTCATAAGGCTTACAATCATTTATTTAGCTTGTTGAATTACCTTAACGGAAAAATACTTACGTGCTTCTGCCGTTAAAACTTGTAAAGTTTCTGAGCTATCCGAGTCTTCGGGATGTTCAAATTCAATGAATGCACCACTTAAATTTTCGGAAACTTTTTTAATTTTGTATCCTTTTTGAAACAAAAGATCAATTTGATCTCGTTCTTGCAAAAACCGTTGGTAGTCTGACATTTTATCTACTCCTTCCCATATTAAATAGAATTAGTTCTTTCGTGTATCCCTCGTTTTATGTTCTAGATCGTTTCGATATTTTTCTCGTTTTAAATAGTTTCCATTGCCTGCTTTTCCTACAAATTGCTTATCACGGATGACGAATTCTCCTCGAGATAAGACAGATACAGGTTCACCAATTACTTTCATTCCCTCGAATGCATTATAATCGACAGCCATATGGTGAGTTTCAGCTGAAATGATTCGCTCTACTGTAGGGTCAAAAATAACAATATCTGCATCACTTCCAACAGCAATCGTCCCTTTTTTCGGAAATAAACCGAATAACTTTGCCGCTCTTGTCGAGGTAATGTCAACAAATTGATTCAGTGATAATCTTCCTTTCTTAACCCCTTCTGAGAAGAGAATGCTTACGCGGTCTTCGATCATTGGTCCCCCATTAGGAATTAATGAAAAATTACCCTTTCCAAGATCTTTTTGTCCATTGAAATCAAACGAGCATTGATCTGAACCCAATGTTTGCAACTGTCCAGATTTTAACGCATTCCATAAAACATCTTGATTCCATTTTTCACGTAAAGGTGGTGACCATACATATTTTGCTCCTTCGAAATTTTCCTTTTCTAAATACGTTTGATCAAGCACTAAATACTGCGGACAAGTTTCTCCCCATATATCAATTCCTTTGCTTCTAGCTTCGGCAATTTTCCGTGCAGCTTCATCACAGCTAACATGGACAACATAAAGTTGTGAGTTAGCAAGTCCCGTTAATATCGCAGCTCTTCCTGTCGCTTCACCTTCTGCTTCAGGTGGTCTTGTCAGCGCATGATAAATCGGATCTGTTTTCCCTTCCGACAACGCTTTTTTCACCAAGTAATCGATCACATCTCCATTTTCAGCATGAACCATGACAAGTGCGCCAAGTTCCTTCCCCGCAACAAGAGTTCGAAATAAAGTCTCATCATCTGCTTGGAACTGATGTTTATATGCCATAAATACCTTAAACGATGTAATTCCTTCCTCTTCAATAACCTCAGGAAGTTCGTCTAAAACAGCTTCATTTGTTTCGACAATTTGGAGATGGAAACCATAATCAATAACCGCTTTATCTTTTGATTTTGCATGCCATGTTTGAATTGCACTTTTCAGCGGTTTCCCTTTACTTGTTAAACAAAAATCTATTACAGTTGTTGTCCCTCCGAATGCAGCAGCTATCGTCCCAGTTTCAAAATCATCCTTCGAAACTGTCCCACCAAAAGGCATTTCCAAGTGTGTATGGGGGTCAATGCCCCCAGGAAAGAGAAATCTACCTGATGCATCAATTACATCAGAGCCTTGTATGGAAAGATTTAATCCAATCTGGCTAACAACACCGTTTTCAAGACAAATATCTGCTTGATATGTATCAGATGCCGTCACAATCGTTCCATTTTTAATGATCTTTTTCATTTCTTTCACCTCTAAATTCTAAAATTTTCCAAAGTAAGAATCCTTGCCTATCACTCTTATAAACATCTGAATAAAATGTATATTTAATTTACTTATCCATAGGATTAACTCCGAAGGAAAGCGCTGAAATTACTCCCTGTCGCTCATTCCAGGTCATTGGCGGGAGCTCATTAATTAGTTCAACCATATCAATCGCTCCATCAACGGGACAAACTATTGAACATAAGTTACACCCGACACAATCATTTTCTCTTACAAGTAAACTACTTTTTCCAGTTTCATCTTTGACCATATCAATACATTGATGGGCGGTATCTTCACAAGCTATATGACATTTATTGCAATTTATACAAATATTATTGTTAATTCTTGCTACTACCTTGTAGTTAAGATCAAGATCTCCCCAGTCTGTATATTTGGCTACTGCTTTGCCAACAAGATCCTGTGCAGCTGCGATACCTTTTTCATCTAAATAATTGTTTAATCCATCAATCATATCTTCGACAATTCTAAAACCATGGTGCATAGCTGCAGTACAGACTTGGACACCTGTAGCACCCATCAGCATGAATTCAATCGAGTTTTCCCAGTTAGATACACCACCAATCCCGGATATCGGGATATTAATCTTTGGGTTTCGTGCACATTCACCTACCATATGAAGAGCAATCGGTTTTACTGCTGGACCACAATAACCGCCATGAGCACCTTTACCAGCAACATGAGGAATCGTGTTCCAATTGTTGATATCGACCCCTGCTAAACTATTAATGGTATTAATCAAACTAATTGCATCTGCTCCACCCTGAACAGCAGCTTCTGCAGTGGAGGTAATATCAGTAATATTTGGAGTCAATTTTACAATCACTGGCGTTTTCGCTACTTCTTTTGCCCAATAGGTTTGTTTTTCAACTAGTTCTGGAACTTGTCCTGAGGCAGCACCCATCCCTCTTTCAGCCATTCCGTGTGGACAACCAAAGTTAAGCTCAAGTCCGTCAACACCGACGGCTTCTACTCTTTTAACAATTTCATGCCATTTATCTTGCTGAGGTTCGACCATTAGCGAGGCAATTATTGCGTGATCTGGGAATCGCTTCTTCGTTTCATAGATTTCTTTTAGATTCACTTCTAATGGACGATCAGTAATTAATTCTATATTGTTAAATCCTGCAACCTTTTGACCGTTAAAGCTTATGGCTGCAAATCGTGATGATGTATTTATGATTGGATCACCCAAGGTTTTCCATACCGCTCCACCCCAGCCTGCTTCAAAAGCCCGTTGAACTTGGTAGCCTGAATTTGTTGGAGGCGCAGAGGCCAACCAAAAAGGGTTCGGGGATTTAATTCCAGCTAAATCCATCCGTAAATCTGCCATCATCATACCTCCCTAATAATCGATCTGCTTCTGGTTCAGTCTTTCTATATTTATACCGTTTCGATCTTAGAATCTGACAATAGTTTATGAATGGAATAGGCACTCTCTTTTCCCTGTTGCGCGGCTGATACAACCATTGCTTCCCCATGATCTTTGCCAAATATGACATCTCCACAGGCAAACACTTTATGATTAGACGTTTGATAGGTCTTAGGGTTAATTGTCACGACGCCTTCTTCATGGGCTAGATCGAATTGTTCTATTAAATGAACATATCTAGATTGTCCAATTGCTTTAATGATTGCATCCACTTCTAAAATAAATTCTGAGCCTTCAATCGCTACTGACCGGAAGCGACCATCTTCTTCTGCATTCGTTAATTTCATCTTGATGCACTCAATTCCTGTAACTTTTCCATGGTCATCACTAATAATTCTATTTGGAGATGTGAGCCATCTAAACTCCACGCCATCTTGTTTGGCAAATTCATATTCAAAGTCATAGGCAGTCATTTCTTCACTTGTTCGTCTGTATAAAATTTTTACATTTTCTGCTCCTAAACGTATGGAACATGTAGCAGCATCGATCGCAGTATTTCCTGCACCAATAATCGCAACCTTTTTCCCGAGAAACTGCTCGGTGATTGGTTTGGTTTTTGTCTCCTTTACAAATTCAATCGCGTCATACACTCCATCTAAATCCTCACCACTAATCCCTAAATTAGGAACATGTGCCATCCCGATCGCAAGTAGGATAGCATCATAATTGACGAGCAATTCTGAGACGGATATATCTTTACCAACTCTTGTATTTGTTCGAATTGTTACGTCTAAACTTTCTACTTGCTTTACTTCCCAGTAAGAAACGACAAGTGGAAGTCTAAAAGAGACAATTCCGTAAGTGTTTAATCCACCTGCCTGCTCTTCTGCTTCAAAAATAGTCACCTCATATCCAATCAGGGCAAGCTCTCTAGCAGCCGAAAGACCAGCTGGACCTCCGCCAACAATGGCAATTGATTTTCCATTCCTTTTGCCTGCTTCGAATAAGACCTGTTCATTTTTTATTGCCCAGTCTGTTGCATAACGTTGCAGGTTTCCTATCATAATTGAGGTAGTGGAATGATTTAGGACACAAGCTCCTTCACATAATTCTTCTGTTGGGCAAACCCGAGCACAGCTGGCTCCAATTGGATTTGCTTGCATGATTTTCTTCGCTGATCCTTTGAGATTACCTGATGCAATTTTTTTAATAAATGAAGGAATATCGATTCCAGTTGGACAAGCGTTTATACATGGGGCATCAAAACAATATAGACAGCGATTTGCTTCATCTAATGCTTTCTGAGGTGATAATTCATGTTCAACTTCTTGAAAGTTTTTGTTTAAATTTTTTAACGATATTCTCGGGTGTGAAACTTCACTCAATATTAAAAACCTCCCTTTAAAAACTTATGAGGAAACTTTATTAGGAAAATCTTTTCAATAATATGAAGCGAAATATCCTTATTTAGTATATTTTTTTACTTTCTCCAAACAATAAAAAACAATTTTTCTAAACGTTTTATAGATAAGTAATCGATTATTTCCTTTGCTGATTTTAGCTTTATTGTATATATATATTAAAGATTTCCCGAAAATATACTGCTTGTACTAATATTGCAGGTTAAAATTCCTGTTAATTTATCACATATAACAACTATTATCTTACGAGGTATTAGGTGTACTAAAACTAATTTAAATAATTGCGATATTTTAGATAATTGAAATGATTGAAAAAAATGAAGAAGTTTCTTGGATATTTATGCTAATATAAATAATAAGAGACAGTAAGTGTATGTAACAGTGAGAGCTTTGGTTGTAGGCGTTTTTTATGTTAGTAGAGGAATTTATATCATGATTAAAATATAGGTATTTATTAGAGGCAACTGAAATGAACGTACAAATAAACATGTTATGATAAATCTTGTTAATTTTATAATGATGACTTTAAACTGGTAATATTTATAAGAGTTTAAGATTACTTCCTACAGGGGATGTATAAGGAGAGAATGTATTGACCCTATCTTAAAATAAATAGCCCTATAA
This sequence comes from Metabacillus sp. GQ13, assembly GCF_059758525.1. Taxonomy (NCBI): domain Bacteria; kingdom Bacillati; phylum Bacillota; class Bacilli; order Caryophanales; family Bacillaceae; genus Metabacillus; species Metabacillus sp. GQ13. The sequence continues at coordinate 193,863 of NZ_JCAXET010000008.1, read as the reverse complement.
TCTCTAACGTGTCGTACACTGTTTTTAAAAAAGTTTTTTATTTTAGGAGGATAACATGGAACTATCTTTACTTTTAGAATATGGATGGGTTTTACTAATTTTGATTTTTTTAGAAGGTTTATTATCTGCTGATAATGCTTTAGTTTTAGCTATTATTTCAAAGCATTTACCTGAAGAGCAGCAAAAAAAGGCAATTAATATTGGATTGCTCCTAGCTTTTATCTTTAGAATTGGTGCTATTTTTATTATTTCGTTCCTTTTCCACGTTTGGCAAGTCCAAGCTATTGGAGCTGCTTATTTAATTTTTATCTCGCTAAAACATTTATTAAAAAAGCACGACGGAGGAAAAGAGAAAAAAGGCAAAAGTTATCGAATGACTGTTGCTCAAATTGCCTTAGCAGATATCGCTTTCGCTGTTGATTCTATTTTAGCTGCAGTAGCACTTGTCATTGCATTGCCTGAAACGCCTATGCGTGATATTGGTGGGATGGATGGTGCTCAATTTATCGTGATTGTTATCGGTGCAATTGCCGGTTTAATTGTTATTCGATTTGCAGCAGGGTTCTTTGTTAAGTTATTGACTAAGCGCCCTAGTCTTGAAACTGCTGCCATGTTATTAGTAGGTTGGGTTGGGGTCAAGTTATTAATGCACACTTTTGCACATCCTTCTGTACATATTGTTTCTCATGAGTTTGCCGAGGGTCCCATTTGGATGTCAATCTTCTGGTCTGTTATGCTGCTTATTGCTTTAGGTGGTTGGTTCATGTCTAAAGAAAAAATAGTCGAAATTAAAGAAGAAGAGAAATAAAAAAGCGCGTATTAAAATGGTAAAGAGCTTGGATCCCCCAAGCTCTTTTTTGTTTGTGTTGTTTGATTACACTCTTCCTCTCAATGCTTCACCATTTTATGCATCATTGTAACAAAGCATCTGCTTCAATAATTTCTAGAGTTAGGTTATTATTTCTAGCTAAATCGATTTCGTAGGGTGCCACCGTCTCCCCTACTTCATCTCTGATAATTCTTATCTCCGGCCGACCTACAGCATTGATGTTATATTTTGATACGATACCCATTCGTCCGTCATTTAATTTTACCGTAAGCCCTGGTGGATAAATCGCAATACATCCTTTAAATAATTGAATTTGCTTACGTTCAAATTGTGTGTCAGCTCCGGCGTAAAGCACTTCAATTCCTTTATGTGGAAGCATCGCAGGTCGATAGGAACGATTCGTTGAAACTGCATCAAATACATCAGCGACACTCAATATTTTCGCATAGGGATGTATTTTATCTCCATTTATTCCTCTAGGGTAACCCGTTCCATCGACTCTTTCATGATGTTGAAGGGCACAATGCGCTACAGTTAAAGGTATCCCATGAACATTTCTAAGAATCTCAAATCCCAATTCACTATGCGCTTTTACTTGTTCAAATTCTTCCTTTGTTAATCTTCCAGGTTTATTGATTACCTCATTTGGGATTAACATTTTCCCTAGATCATGTAGTAACGCACCTAATCCTATCTCTTGAATTTGCTTAGCTGGTAACCCATTTTCAATCGCTAACTGGCATGAATAGATTGAAACGTTAAGACTATGGGTATATAGGTGATTGTCGAGAATCTTAGTAGATGCTAAAAAATTTAGCGCTGTTCGATTATCTATTAAACTACTTGAGATACTTGCAAATACCTTCTGAAAGCTTTGAATCGCTCTTTCGGTTTGTAACATCCCAGGGATATTTGAAGAGGATGTATTTAAATCGGTGATTATTTTTAAGCCATTAGTTATGGTATCAATCGATTCCACACGTAATTCTTCTGGAATCGATTCAACGATTTCGATACCCTCTGATACCTCATCTTCAATATAAACTGTAAACACATGAAACTGTTTTAGTCTTCTTATTAAACTATCTGTAAGCTCAGTTCCACTTGCTAACAGGATTTTCCCATTCTCATGGAAAATTGATTTAGCTAATATTATCCCTGTACGAGCTCGTTCTAACGTGATTAAACGCATGATCTTCTTCTCCTGACTATATATGTATCCAATAAAATTAATTAATAATCTATTCGTTCTTACATTTTTATATACAAAAATAGAAATTCCATTCACTCGTCATAAACAACTCTCAACTGTAAGCAATCACCACTGAGCAAATTGTACTATTATGTCGATTATAGTGCTAAATGTCCTATAATACAATTGAGATAGAATATTTTTTGGGTAGTAGATCATAGCACCTATGACAAAAGATACACTATTCACTTTTTTATTTTATTATAACCTCGAGGTCTTCCTTAAAATTTCTAAAAATCCTTTAGAAGTATCTAGACTAGTGATAAACTAATGTTATAAATTAGGATATTTGGAGATGGATGTAAATGATGGAGCAAGAAATATTACGTATTACAAATGTAAAGAAGTCATACGATACGACGGAAGTACTAAAAGGAGTGACCTTTCAAGTAAATAGAGGGCAAATTATTGGTTATATTGGTCCAAATGGCGCTGGAAAGAGTACCACTGTAAAATCATGCTTGGGATTGAAGAAGAGTATACAGGTGAAGTGAAAATTTTCGGGAAAGATATCTCTGATGGTGACTTGGAATTTAAAAGAAAAATAGGTTATGTGCCAGAGGTTGCCGAAGTATATGATAATTTAACAGCTCAAGAGTATTTAACGTTTATTGGTGAACTATATGGTCTTGATTTTGAACTAGTTGATTATAAAGCAAAACGATTGATGGAATTATTCGGAATTGGTGAAGTCTATCATTCTAGAATTGTCTCCTATTCAAAAGGTATGAGACAAAAATTACTGATTATTTCGAGTCTACTACATAACCCTGAATTGTTATTTTTTGATGAACCAATCAATGGGTTAGATGCCAATAGTATGATGGTTTTCAAAGAAATATTGGCTCAGCTAGCAGCTCAGGGGAAGACAATTTTTTATTCTTCTCATCTTATGGACGTTGTTGAAAAGATAAGTAGCCGTATTATTTTATTAAATGATGGCAAGATTGCTGCTGATGGCTCTTTCGATGAATTAAAACAAACGAATAAAGAAGGATCGTTGGAAGCTATCTTCAATCAACTAACAGGCTTTAGTGAACATAAGGAAATTGGAGCTAGATTCGTTTCCGTTGTGGGAGAGGTGTAAGGGATGCGGGATTTCCGAACACTGAAGATTTTAGATCGATTTGAAAAAATATTTACCCTTTTTGGTGTAGATTACAAGATTATGAGAAAGATATTACAAGTGAAGTTTATGTTGGATCAGCGTAGAGTGCCGACGATTTTTAGTCAACATGGTACTAAAAAGGGGAAAAAGGACACAGAGAGTAACGGTTATCTTAAATCTCTTTGGATTTACGTTTTGTTCGGTCTAATTATAATACCATTTATCGTAATGGGTAATAATTATATTTTTCAAATGAGTACGGTCTTTGGAATCTTTATGTTTTTAGTTTCATCATCGATGATTTCAGACTTTTCTTCTGTGTTATTAGATATACGAGATCGAAATATTCTTTATCCAAAACCTATAGATAGACGAACAATTAGTACTGCTAAAATGATTCATATCTTCATGTATTTAAGTTTCTTAACACTAGAAATTATTGGAATCCCGTTAATTGTTGGATTTTTTACAAAAGGTATCTTGTTTACCCTGATCTTCGTGATAACGATCATTTTTATTGATCTATTTATCATTGTAATAACAGCTTTATTGTACATGTTTATCTTAAAATTCTTTGATGGTGAGAAGTTGAAGGATTTGATTAATTACGTCCAAATTGCTTTGTCACTTGCGATTATGATTGGATATCAACTACTTGTAAGGTCATTTGAATTTATCAATTTTACAATAGTATTAGAACCTAAATGGTGGCACTTCTCCATTTTTCCAATGTGGTATGGTGCGATCTTTGAGACACTTATGAAAGCTGAATTTAGTACCTTCTATCTGTTTTTATCAGCATGCGGCTTGGTTATACCAGTTATTTCATTTCTTATCTATCTTAAATTGTTACCAACCTTTGAGAAAAATCTACAAAAGCTATCTGTACATAGTAAGGGAAAAATGCAAAAACCTAGCAAACTTAAAGAGTTCTTTTTGAAAATAATTTGTAGAACAGCTGAGGAACGAGCCTTTTTCAGATTTGCTAGCTTAATGATGAAAAATGAACGAGATTTTAAGCTTAAGGTTTATCCATCGTTAGGCTTTTCGATTGTTATCCCGTTTATCTTTTTAATCAATGTCATTCAACTAGATTCTCCTGCTGATTTATCAAACAGTTCTTCTTATTTTACGATTTATTTCAGTTTAATTATCATTCCGACTGTTGTGATCATGTTAAAGCATTCAGGAAAATATAAGGGTGCATGGATCTATAAATCCTCTCCGTTAAAAAACTTGCAGCCAATATTTAGTGGGACAATGAAGGCGTTTATTTTTAAATTATTTTCCCCCCTATATTTGTTGCTATCAGTCAGTTTTATTTGGATTTTCGGTATAGATATTCTAGTAGATCTTATTGTCGTTTTTGTTAATGCATGTATCTATACTATTGTTTGTTTCTTAATGTTGAAAAAGACTTTACCTTTTTCCGAATCATTTGATACAGCCAATCAAAACGGTGGAGCGAAGGTATTTGTATTAATGTTGATTGTCGTAATTTTCGCCGGTCTACATTTTGGCAGTACATTCATCCCCTTTGGTGTTTATCTCTATTTACTATTTGCGATTATTTGTTTAGTTTTAGTCTGGCGAAGCGCTTTTAAAATGACTTGGGCGAACATCAGTGATTAACATTCTAAAAATGAGCCCCTTATTAAACTAGTGTAAGGGGCTTACATTCTTACTAATAACTAAATTGAATTTCCATTGATCATTCTTAGTTTCTCTTAATATTGACTGTTCCCTGATTGACTCGTTTGGCCTGATGAAAAACCCTTAAATAGAGTTGGTACGTTTGAATAGCTAGTGTTGGTAATTCTTGCTGTTGATGTATGACTATCTGTTCGCAGAATTGAATCTTTTACATTGGAGATATTTGAATTATTTACATTCATTGCTACTTTAAAAGAGGTTCCACCATTTTGTCTCACTAATTTTCCGATATCATTTGCACGGAAATTAGTAATATTGATTGTTCCTGCTGCATTCATTTGAAAGACTTTATCATAGGCTTTATATGCCGCACCACCATTGATTGTCACCGTACCAGACGATTTTAAGGTTAAAGCATCTTCTCCAACATCATGCCACGTAACATTAGTAATTGTGCAGTTGCCATAACAATGAACTCCGTCAGCAGCTGGTGCGCCGATATTGACATTTTTTAGAGTAGCTCCTGCTTCCACTCTAAATAGTGGTTTTTGATTCTCTCCTTGGCTTCCATCCCCTAATGTATTTGGATTAGCAACAAATGTGTTCCACTGTCCATCATAAGTTGAACCAGCCGGGACAATAATCGTTGAATTTACAACTGTAGCTGCTTTTGCAGGTGGTGCTGTGGTAACAGAAAACATCATTCCTAAAAATAAGAGACCACTAATTATTTTTTTCATTTTTCTCTTCCTCCTAAATTGAAATCGCTTCCATTTTTTTATTAACCGCCATTCTTTACTCATATGCCTCCCCTCATTTCCAATTTTATGGGAATGAAAGAATTGTGTATATAGATTTTGTCACTATGCTAGTCTAATGATTATGACTAAACAAAAAGATTATATCTATCAACCTAGTCACTAGACCTTTTCCAATTTATTACTAGTAAGAAAGTTTCGCTGGATCATTTACATCTAGGTAAAAGGACTTTTATATGAATGTTATAAATTAAATTACTGCATAAAGAGGCTGCACCTTTTTGATATACAGCCTCTAAAAATAAAATTTAGTTTTCAAGGATTTACAATTACTTTTATCACTTTCTCCACTCGATCTGCTCTTCCAGGTGTAGAAGTTTTCTTATTAAACTCTCACACTCTTTAAACAGATCCTCGATTAATGGAGTACTGTTAGCTAAAACACGGACAATCAATCCATTACAGCTTAACAAGCTGACTCCAATTCGTGCCTGATTAGTAAGTACTGATAATTCACTTCGTACTAATTCTATCCATTTATTGGTTATTTCTGAATGGATGTAAAACATGGTCCCTATATGTGTATAGCCTTCTAAGTACATAATTTTTTCGAAATTAGTACTAGGTTCTAATAATTGATGATCAAACATAGCTAAATCTCCATCTACAAAGATTTTCATTTTAGATGAAACCTTTTTATATTGAAAAAGCTTTTCATCTGCAGACCAACCATGCGTGATGATATCAGTATAATAAAAGGATGCTGATGAACTCATATAAACATTCACATTTTGGGTGAAAATCGCATCTTTATAAGGAATTAATGAATCCTGTTTAATGTACAACTCACTATTTTCTTTTAAAAAATAGTCCATCGTTTGCGTAACACCCACGGTTGGAGACTTATAGATTTTTGTTGATGCCTGTGTCGTTAATGCGAGTGATGAGGATTCATTTACAACAACTTCTGTTTTGTATGTATCGCCATCAACATAGCCACCACCGACATGAATAAGCGTCAGCAATGGGAGACCACCTGATAAATAAGTGGGTCTAGTTATTTTGAACACTCCATCAAAAAAACTATTTGTTATGACAGACCGATCACGTTTCTTCCCTACCTCTAATTGAAGGTAGCCTGTGAAGTTCATACTTCTAATCCAGTTAAAAAGGCTTCCCTTCTTATCCACTCCACAACATCAGTAACACCTGTGCCATCCTTTAGGTTAGTAAAAATATAGGGTCTGTCACCACGGGATGCAAGTGTATCTTTTCTCATAACTTCTAAGTCGGCACCAACGTAGGGTGCTAAATCAATTTTATTGATGATAAATAAATCAGATTTAATCATACCTTGACCACCTTTACGTGGAATCTTTTCCCCTTGGGCTACATCGATTATATAAATTGAAAAGTCAACTAACTCTGGGCTGAATGTAGCAGCAAGGTTATCGCCACCACTTTCAACAAAAATTAAGTCAAGATTTGGATGACGTTCATTCAACTCGTCAATCGCAGCAAAATTCATTGAGGCATCTTCTCGAATTGCTGTGTGTGGACAGCCTCCCGTTTCAACACCAATAATTCGATCCTCAGGTAATGCACCATTAATGATTAAAAATTGTGCATCTTCCTTTGTATAAATATCATTCGTAATAACAGCAAGTTCTAATTCCTTGATAAGTTCTCGTGTTAACTTATCGACTAATAGTGTTTTCCCGGCACCAACTGGTCCTCCAACACCGATACGAATAGGTTCTCCCATATTAATTCATCCTTTCTAACGTTTCTTTATGACATAAATAAACGAACGGTTAACTCTTCATGCCTCATTTGGGCGATTTCTAATCCTGGTGAACAAGCACCGAACTCATCATCTGTAAGATTCATCATGTGATGAAGAAGGGTCGTTAAAAACGGTTTTAGCTCATGCATGATTCTTTGTCCATCTGTTTGCCCTAAGGGTATTCCTCTTACTCCGTTTTGAATAAGAGATGAAGAACTTGCGAAAAGATAGCTTGATAGAGTTGTCTTCAGATCAATAGTTAATCCATAACATACTAACGCAAAGACAATCGAACTATGGCCATGAAGTTGTTTTGCTTTAATTTTCTGATCATATTCTTTAAGTAACAAGTCGTCTCTGTACAATTCAAGCATAACCTTAACAAGTTGCTTCCCAATCCGTTTGTTTCCTACACGTGTTTCTCGTGCATTTGATAAAGCGTATAATTCTTGATCTAGCTGCCAGATCTTTTGATGGTTTTTTGCCTGAATCGCTTCATAGGCAAGCCGACAAGCCAACCCATCCGTGTACAAGTACTGGGTTTGTAAATAATGCTTAAGGGCTAACATAAATGTGTTTTTATCTTTTACTTTTTCTTCCTGTATATATGTTTCAAGTCCAAATGAGTGTGAAAAAGCTCCAGATGGAAAATTAGAATCACAAATTTGGAGAATATGAAACAGTTGGTTAGTCATGGGAATGTCCGATATGCTTGAAGGCTACGTTCATTCTTCTATTTTCACGGATAAACGGTACGTTTAACTCCTCTAGTAATCTCTCGACAAGGTAGTCATATTGGACAATCATTTCATCATTTTCAAATTGAGCAGGTAGATGACGATTCCCCAATTGATGAGCAATTTCTCCCATCTGCAAAAGACTCGTTGGTTTAATGACAATGACATCATCTTTTATCACCGTAACGACTATTGAATTATTATCATCCTGATAAAGAATATCTCCATCAATTAATTCCTTTGCTTCTTTTAAACGAATTCCTAGTTCTTTTCCATGATCTGTTTTTACTCGTTGAATTTTCTTTACTAAGTCATCGCTTCGTAAATAAACGCGCTCAATATGTGCAGGTGTCTTCTCTTGTTGCTTAATATTTCCTACGATCTTCTCAATAATCATTTTCCTCACCTCAAAATAGAAAGTATCGTTGCGCTAAAGAAACCTTATCGTCTGGTTCACATGTAATCAATTCTCCGTCTACCCTTACTTCGTAGGTCTGTGAATCAACATCAATCACAGGAGTTTCACCATTAAAGACCATATCCTTCTTAGTTAACTTTCGAATGTTTTTGACGACAGCTACTTGTTTTTGTAAACCCAGTTTTTCATGTACCCCTAATTCGAACGCAGCCTTTGATAAAAAAGTTAATGAAGTCGAATATTTCGCTTTACCAAAGCTTGCGAACATTGGGCGATAAATAGCAGGTTGTGGTGTTGGTATGGACGCATTTGGATCGCCCATTACACTCCATGCAATCATCCCTCCTTTTACAATTAATTCAGGCTTTGCCCCAAAAAAAGCAGGTTCCCAAAGAACAAAATCAGCGAATTTACCAACTTCAATCGACCCGACATAATCGGAAATTCCATGTGTGATTGCTGGATTAATTGTGTATTTAGCGATGTAACGTTTGGCTCGTGCATTATCGTTTTCTTCTCCAGCGACAAGATCACCACGCTGACGTTTCATTTTATCTGCTGTTTGCCAAGTCCGTGAAATAACTTCGCCAACCCTACCCATCGCTTGAGAATCGGAGCTAATGATACTAAATACGCCAAGATCATGAAGGATATCTTCTGCTGCAATTGTTTCTTTACGAATTCTTGAATCTGCAAAAGCTAAATCCTCTGGAACAGAAGGGTCTAAATGATGACATACCATCAACATATCTAAATGCTCAGCAATCGTGTTAACCGTATATGGTCTTGTCGGATTTGTCGATGATGGAAGAATGTTCGGATAGGAAGCAGCTTTAATTATATCTGGGGCATGCCCGCCACCAGCACCTTCTGTATGGTAGGTGTGGATAACTCTGCCATCAATCGCTCGAAGCGTATCCTCAACGAATCCACCTTCATTTAAAGTGTCTGTATGTATAGCGACTTGAATATCATACTTGTCAGCTACTGTTAACGCTGTATCAATATTAGATGCCGTTGTACCCCAATCTTCATGTAATTTTAAGCCAATTGCCCCTGCTTCAATTTGTTCAATTAAGGCTTGTTCTCCAGAAGCGTTACCTTTTCCTAAAAAGCCAATATTGATTGGGAACTCTTCTGCAGCTTTTAACATATTATGAATATTCCAGGCACCAGGTGTACAAGTTGTTGCATTTGTTCCAGTTGCCGGTCCTGTTCCGCCCCCGATCATTGTTGTCATTCCAGATTCAATCGCAGTCTGAATTTGCTGAGGACAAATAAAGTGAATATGAGCATCAATACCCCCAGCAGTTAATAGCATCCCTTCTCCAGCAATAACCTCAGTAGATGCTCCGATCACAATGTTTACTTCATCCATTAATAAAGGATTTCCTGCTTTTCCGATTGCTGAAATAATTCCATCTTTGACACCAATATCTGCTTTATAAATACCTGTGTAATCAACGATCAATGCATTAGTTACGACTAGGTCGACAGTTTCACTTCGCGTTGCTAAAGGATGCTGCCCCATACCATCGCGAATGACCTTTCCACCGCCGAATTTAACTTCATCACCATATGTTGTATAATCTTTTTCTACTTCAATAAATAACGATGTGTCCCCTAGTCTTACTTGATCTCCTACAGTAGGTCCAAACATATCAGTATACTGTTGTCTCGACATCTGAAAGCTCATTATGACACTCCTTTATCTAGTGCATCATTTGTTAAATTATTGAGACCATATACCTTCCGCTCACCTGAAAAATCAACAAGCTCGATCTCTTTTTGATCACCTGGTTCAAACCTGACAGCTGTACCAGCAGGTATATTTAGTCTTTTACCATAGGCCTTTTTTCGATCAAAATCTAAGAGTCCATTAATCTCATAAAAGTGAAAATGGGAGCCAATTTGAACAGGGCGATCCCCTTTATTAACGACCTGTAGCGTAATCGTCTGTTTCCCTACATTACATAAAATAGGATCTTTCTTTAATTTGTATTCACCTGGTATCATGCTTTAAGCCTCGTCTCTTTGGAACTACCTTCATTCCCTTAATAAATTGGATCATGTACTGTCACAAGCTTTGTTCCATCTGGGAATGTAGCCTCAACTTGGATATCATGGATCATTTCTGGGATTCCCTCCATGACATCTTCCTCAGACAATATTTGTCTACCATACTGCATTAACTCTGAAACAGACTTGCCATCTCTTGCACCTTCCATTACTTCATAGGTAATAATTGCAATCGCTTCTGGATAATTCAATTTAAGTCCTCGTTGCTGCCTTCTTCTCGCCAAGTCAGCTGCAATGACTATCATGAGCTTACCTTGTTCTCGTGCTGTCAATTTCATCAATACCACTCCTTATACGGCTAAATGCTGTTGAAGATCACGTTCATTTATCTCATCACATGGGCCGTTCATAACCATCTGGCCTTTGTCGAGAATATAGTACTCATCAGCACATGCCAATACAACATCTAAATTATGTTCGACTAATATAATCGACATCTCTTTTTCTCGTGAAATTTTCATTAAAACCTCCTGGATTAATTGAACAATAGATGGCTGTATTCCTTCCATCGGTTCATCTAGGAGCAGAAGCTTTGGATTTGAAATGATCGCCCTTGCAATGGCAAGTTGCTGTTGCTGACCACCACTTAAATCTCCACCCTTGCGATCAATCATCTCTTTTAAAACAGGAAACCAATCGAAAATTTCATCAGGAATTGTTGAGGTTCGTTGTGCTTTCGGAAGAGCTTCCATACCTAACAAAAGGTTTTCTTTAATCGAAAGATCTGAAAAAATCTCTCTACCCTGGGGAACATAGGCCATTCCAGATCTCGCACGATGTTCAGGACGTTCGTTCTTCAAATTAATTTCTTCGAATTGCACCTTACCGCTTACGACTGGTATCAGACCCATTAATACTTTCATCAAAGTTGTTTTCCCTACACCATTCCTACCTAGTAAACCGACTATTTTACCTTTAGGAACTTCTATATGAATGTTTCGCAAAATCATTGTCTGGTCATAGCCAGCCTGAAGATCTGAGACATGTAACATCTTAGCTACTCCTTCCTAAATAAACATTTTTCACTTCATCATTTTCTTGAATCTCTTTCATTGAACCTTCACAAAGTACTTTTCCCTCATGCATGACAACAACCTTGGTCGAAAACTTTCTTACAAAGTCCATATCATGCTCGACAATCAGTACAGAACAAGTTTTAGCAATATCTTGGATCAACTCTCCCGTTTTTGTTCGTTCCTCACTAGACATTCCAGCAATTGGTTCATCTAGGAGGAGAAGTTTCGGTTCCTGTATTAGTTGCATACCAATTTCAAGCCACTGCTTTTGCCCATGTGACAACGATCCTGCTAATTCATGACGTACTTCGTATAACCCAATTTTATGAAGCAATGCTTCAATTTTACCATTTTGAGAAAAGGTCATTTTCGCACCTAATATCGAAAACAAGCCTTTTTTCTGCTTCATCGCGATCTCTAGATTTTGATAAGGAGTTAAGGATAAAAAAATACTTGGAGCTTGAAATTTCCTTGCAATTCCTTCGTGAACAATTTTCTGTTCTGGAAGCTTTATCAGCGATATTTTTTCGTCAAAAAGGACCTCACCATCTGTTGATCGGGTTTTACCGCATATGACGTCCAACAACGTGGTTTTCCCAGCTCCGTTAGGACCAATCAGAAATAAAATTTCTCCATGTTGCACCTGTAAATTAACACCCTGCAGTGCTTTAAATCCTGAAAAATCAACAATGACGTTACGACACGAGAGAATCGACTGCATGCTTTTCTTCCTCCTTTCCTCGTTTTTTAGAGAAGCGTTGTTTTATATTTTCAACCAAGCCAGCTAATCCGTTTGGTAAATACAAAACGACTAGAAGGAATAATCCACCTAAAAAAAACGTCCAATATTCTGGGTAGGATTCACTTAAAAAGCTTTTAGCACTATTTGTTAAAATTGCTCCGATGACAGCAGCTATAATGGAATGTCTACCACCTATTGCAACCCATAAGACCATTTCTATTGAAGGAATAATCCCCATCATTTCAGGCGAAATAATACCTACCTGAAGGACAAATAACGCACCAGCTATCCCTGCGAAAGCGGCTGATAACGCATAAATAAATACTTTGAAGATAGCGGGATTATACCCTAAAAAGCGTAGACGATTCTCACCATCTCTTATCGCAATTAGTAATCTACCAAAACGAGATTTGGTTAATATGAGCGCGACCCCCATAATCAATGCTAATAAACCGACAGTTAAAAAGTACAAGAAATTTTTTGTACCAGGATCTGCTAATGGGACTTGAAAAACTGTGAAAAAGTTTGTTAATCCGCTTGTTCCACCAGTTATTTGCTGACTACCGATAAATAGAGTCACTGTCACCACAACGACTGCCTGTGAGATTAGAGAGAAAAACACTCCTTTTATGCGATTATTAAATGTAAAGTATCCGATGATCCAGGCTACAGCAAAAGGTAGTAAAACTGCTGCCATTATCGCAAAAACAGGACTCTTAAATATTGTCCAGATAAATGGTAGTTCTGTTATTCCATTCCATTCCATAAAATCAGGAACTCCATTTGGGGAAGCCTCTAGCTTTAAATACATCGCCATACAATAGGCTCCTAGTCCAAAAAACACACCATGACCTAAACTTAAAATCCCGGTAAATCCCCAGATGAGACTGAGTCCAACAGCAATAATCGCAAAGCATAAAAACTTCGCAAGCAAACCCATTCTAAAATCTGAAAGGAGTAAAGGAGCTATGCATAATAGGAGAAAAAACACTCCGTAATAGGCTCCTTGACTATATTTTTTCATCATAACCGCACCTCCATTAATCTAAAGCTCTCACCTTAGCACCCGCAAGCCCTGTAGGTTTCCATTGCAAGAAAATAATAATAAATGCAAAGACAATTACTTTTGCATAGGTAGCACTTGTTGATAGCTCGACAAATGTGCTTAATATTCCTAACATTAAAGCCGCTAGAATTGTTCCTTTTAACTTTCCGACTCCACCTAATATGACAATCATAAACGCATCGACAATATAGGTTGTTCCTAGAGTTGGCCCGATTGAGCCTATTAATGTTAATGAACAACCAGCAATACCCGCAAACCCACTACCTAATGCGAATGCTGTACCATCAACTTTCCGAGTCGATACACCTAAACAAGATGCCATATCACGATTTAATGTCACAGCCTTCATCCTTCTACCTGAAGGGGTTTTATATAGGTAAAGAAACAGTAAAAGGATACTGATTAGCACTAATGCAATAATAAATAGTCGTTTGTATGGCAATGTCATGCCGATAATCGTCAGCCCGCCATTTAACCATTCTGGTGCAACAACCGCAACATTCGGAGCTCCAAAAATTGATCTTGCCGCCTGTTGGAGAATTAAACTAACACCCCATGTTGCTAGTAAACTATCAAGGGGACGCTCATATAAAAATCTGACCACTGTCTTTTCCATTAAAAACCCAATGATTGCAGCGATAATAAAAGATAATGGAATGGCAAGGATATAATAATAGCCAAAAACGGATTCTGGAAGGTATTGGATAAATGCTTGTTGTAGAACGTATGTAGTGTAGGCCCCTATCATAATAAACTCACCATGAGCCATGTTAATAATATTCATTAACCCAAATGTGATTGCCAGACCTAAAGCAATCAAGATAAGTATCGATCCAAGGCTAATTCCATTAAAAAGTTGAGAGACAACAATCGACAAGGACTTTTCCTCCTTTTCTAGGACAACTAAATCTCATTCAAATTCATACCCTTTCGTTCTAGTTACTAAAAACGAAAGGGTATAATGACAACTTTGATTAATTCTATTGACTACTTAATTCACTAGCCCAATCATATGATTTTAAATATGGATCCGGTTTAACCTGTTCACCTGAATTCCAGACTTCTTTAAATTGCCCATCAGCTTGAACCTCGCCGATACGAACCGTTTTATAGATGTGCTGTGTTTCACCATCGATCCTAACGGTTCCACCTGGACCTGTAAATTCAACTCCATCAGATGCAGCTTTCACTTTATCGACATCGAAAGATCCTGCTTTTTCTACCGTTGCAGCCCATAAGTAAACGGCAATATAAGCGGCTTCGATAGGATCTCCTGTTACACGGTCATCCCCATATTTAGCTTTGTAATTTTCCACAAATGTTTTATTTTCAGGTGTATCTGTTGTTTGAAAATAGTTCCATGCTGCATAATGCCCTTCTAGAACATTCGTGCCAATCCCTCTAATTTCTTCTTCAGCAACACTTACAGATAAAACTGGTATATCGTCAGCTGATATGCCTGCATCTTGAAGTTGCTTAAAGAATGCAACATTACTATCACCATTTAATGTATTAAAAATAACGTCTGGTTTCGCAGTTTTTATTTTATTTATAATCGTGTTGTAATCAGTGTGTCCAAGTGGTGTATATTCTTCAGCAACGGCTGTACCACCCTTTGCTTCCAACTGTGCATTGACAATTTTATTTGCAGTCCTTGGAAATACATAATCCGAACCTATTAAGAATATGTTTTCACCTATGTTTTCTAACATCCAGTCAACAGCCGGAATGATTTGTTGATTTGTTGTAGCTCCTGTATAAAAAATATTAGGTGATTCTTCCATCCCCTCATATTGCACGGGATACCATAGTAATCCATTACTTTGCTCGACTACCGGAAGCATCGCTTTACGACTTGCAGAAGTCCAACCACCAAAAATAGTTGCTACCTTATCTTGCTCAAGAAGTTTTCTTGCTTTTTCAGCATATGTAGGCCAATCTGACGCACCATCTTCAATAACGGGTTCAATTTGCTTTCCTAATACGCCTCCTGCAGCATTAATCTCGTCAATCGCCATTAACTCTGCATCACGTAAGGAAACCTCACTTATTGCCATCGTGCCACTTAATGAATGGAGGATGCCAACTTGAACCTTATCACCTTCATTACCTGAACCTACATCTGATATCGTTTCTTGACTAGCCTCATCTGTTTGAGCAGAACAAGCACCTAGAAATAAAACAGTCATAATTAATGCTAAAAAGCCCTTTTTTACCTTCATTAGTAACACCCCTTATCAATTTTCAGCATTTGTACCCTTAGACAATTAAGTTTATGTACTAATAAATAACACTTAATGTGAGGAAAGGTAACACCTAATGTAATTTATATTATACAACTTTCGTTAGATAATCAACTAATTTTTAAATATTTCGATAATTACTTAATGTAACCGTTACAACTTGTCTAATTCTTCTGCCTTACTTTCGCATTTACAGTTGGAACTTTACAACCTGATAAAAGAGTTTCTAGAAACACGGTAATAATTGAAAACATTCCTACCCTTTTTCGGTAACCTAAGATATTTCCTACACTCTCACTGAATATAATCGATCATTTAATTTGCTTTACCAAGAACTTTTCTATCTTGTTATTTAATTATAACTATTTAACCGCTTCCTTCATGGTCAATCCCTCAGATTTGGTGAGTGAGCAAGAACCCTATTAAAATGAGTTTCTACCAAGTAAATCAATTATTTCCCTATTAGTGTTCGCTTTCCATACCTCCCGAGATAAGTCGTATTCAGCGAGAATTTTGCTAACCTTTTCTAAAAAGGCAGCCCCTTGAAATGCCACTGTTAAACCTGGTAAAATTTTCGAAAGATTTTTTCTTCATTTGGGTCTTGTCCTAAGTCATAAAGTTCTGAGTCAGTTCGAGTAAATGGACCAGGATCATAGGTTTTAATATATTTGTATCTATCTGTTCGAATTCCTCTAGCCAGCATGATCCTACTATTTAACATATAATCTCAACACTTATCTATCTTATTCAAACGTACTTTACTAACACTTATACTAATTAAAAAAAATACGTTTCCACTGAATGTAGAAACGCATCATCTTACACAAATATAATGATTAACTTCGTAATGTTACGAGTTTTTTCCAAAGGTTTGGCATTAATAATTGAACTCTTCATTATTTAATACTACTTTTTCCCTTTTGCTAAATAACCCAACAAAATATAAATAGCTCCAATAAATAATATGAAGATTTCAAATATAAATCCTAACGAACCAATAGAAATAAAAAAGGTGATAATAAAGCCTAAACCAACCATTATACAAAAAACAATATAGAAATTTTTCCATAAATTACCTTTCAGCTTGAAAGATCCAATTCCAGTGATTAAACCCAAAAAAAGAAGGATTACTATAGTTAATATGTCAGTAGAGGAATGATCATATCCTGTGCTAAATGCTTTTGATAAGCCTATTCCTATGAATAGCAAAATACCAAATCCTGTTGCTACAAGGATAGTCAATAAACCCACGATAACACCTAAAATCTTTGAATACATAAATTCTTTCATTCGAGATCCCCCTGTAATTGATCTTTCATCCAGTTAGGATTGCATGATCCATTCATAAACTATAGTATAAGCAATCTTGTAAATGTAATTAGGTTTTGAAAACTTAAAACAATTCATAGGTAGTTCCTTAGTTGTTATCTTATTGGCACATTTCATTTTATATATTTTGCATAGATTGCTATTTCAGTTGCGATCCAAATAGACAACTATAAACTTTGTAATTCCTTTTTTATTAATGACAACTACAATGCCATTATAGATAAATAAATACATATAACTGCAGCACTAAATAGAAGAATAGAAGTTAAAAGATTCCTACGTAATTTGAAACCTACTGCACAAAAAAAGATCGCTGCAGCTAATTTGGAACCGCATTGATAATAAACATTATCTGAAAATAAGAACTACTAAAGATAATTGAAAGTAGCAAGGCTGATGTGGTTAGTATCTTAAACCACAAAGGCTCTTTGAGAAATTGCTTAAACAGAAATTTCATCCACCTCATGACATCTTTCTCTTTTCAGAAACTTTTTCAAAAATAGAACTAGGTAGTTATTAAATCAAATAAGAAGTCATTATTTAGATTTTCATTACTTTCTTCATTCGATTAATAATTTCAATGAGTGCTTTGAAGCTAGGAACCATTAGTTTTTCTGAACCAAAATTCATAATTATATACGTTTCAGTCGATGGATCAACAAATATATGAGTTGAAAGAATACCTATATGACCTTTTAATCTAGGTAAACCCTTCAAAAGAAAAAAGAACTCTTCAAACCGAATTTCCATCAAACCTACACCATAGTGAATCCCTCTAGTAAATTTATGATTACAGTTTTCCATTAAACGGATTTTTTGTTCACTAATTAACTTTCCCGTTCTGAAGGCTTTATAAAAAGAAAGAAGATCCTGAGGCGTTGATATAATACCTCCCCCTGACCAATCAGCACTAAGGCTCAGAAAATTAGTTACGTCTGTCCCGTTTAACCAAATAGTTTGAACGGAGTTTAGTATATTGATAGGTTCCGAATAAAACAATAAATAAGAATCGTTCATTTCAAGTGGTATGAAAATTTCGTCATGGAGATTTTTGTGAAAAGGTTTATCTGTCACTTTTTCAATGAGCTGTCCAAGTAATATATATCCGGTATCAGAGTAATAAAAGTTCTTGCCTGGAACACCCACTGCATTTTGTTTTTCCCTTGTAAAATCAACTAATTCTTTTGGTGTCCATGTCTTATTCGGTTTAGTAAGGATCAGCTTTGAAACAGGTGTACCCGAACTTACTGGGCCATCAAAATAATCACCAATACCCGAAGTATGTGCTAATAGTTGATCAACGGTAACCTCATTCATATAATCTCTTTGATTAAATACAAAAAGTCCTGCAAGTTCATTGTGTGTGAAGTAATTTGTAATCGGATCTTTTAAAGATAGATAACCCCTTTCTACTAATATCATAATTAAAGTTGCAGTAAAAACCTTTCCTATGCTTGCAATATGGAAAGGTTGATTCAATTTGTCTGCTGAATATGTATATTGAAAGTCTAATTTCTCACTATTAATTAAAACTTGAATACTTGATTTGGGATTTTTCCGTTGTATTTTATGGAAATATTTATCAAAACGAACTTTCACAATTTCTTTAGTAACTTCTTTCAAAGTGAACACCTCCGTCTGAATACACTAATTAACTATGAATCACAGCGACATTTTACGAGTGAACTATACAAATTGTTTTCTTTATTGGTTAATATTCTAAATGTACGTAATATATTCCTGCTTCCCTCATCACTCAACATCCATACTTATCAATAATTTGAACCAATTATAGCAATGACTAATTGAAACTTACTTATCACCTTATTTAAAAGAAAGGCTCCATTAAAATTGAAGTTAATTTTAGTTCCAGAAGTTCACTTTCCGCTGGTGTTCCGGGAGTTTTCTCAGTACATACGCCTACGGGGTCTCCTAAAGGTTCCTCCCGCAGGAGTCTTACGTCTTCCATTTCAATCAACACCGTGATTAGTTACCCATAAATTTCACATAGATAAATAAACAAACATTATTAAAAATCGTTAGTTATTAAGCAAACAATTTTATTGTTTGTTTATCACACTCATTGACACACCCTCAACATTATTATAAAATGTTTGTTATTAACTAATCAAATTTATAATTTGTTTATTAGCTTAAATATATTTAAACTGGATGTGTTTATAGAATGGAAATATCAGATTTGTTTTGGAATGCCTCATTAGAAGAATTGAAACAAGGCTTTATAGAGGAAAAAAATACGTATATCTGCCTATTATGTGGGGAGAAAGTCGAAAAAGGAATCATTTATCCTTTCGAAAATATGTTTTTTGAAGCTGCAAGGTATACCCGTATTCATATTGAGAGTACCCACCAATCAGTATTTGAATACTTAATTGAAATGGATAAGAAACTTACTGGACTAACTGACCATCAGAAGAGTCTTCTTTTGCTTTTTTATCAAGGTAAAAGTGATACAGACATTCAAAAGGAATTGGGAATCGGTAGTACATCAACGATACGTCACCATCGTTTTGCACTGAAAGAGAAGGAACGACAGGCTAAGACATTTTTGACGATGATGGAATTATTGAAAGAAAAGGATCAATATGCACCAGCTTTTATACCTGTTCATAAAACAGCGACAATGGTAGATGACAGATATAACATAACAAAGGAAGATCAAGAAAAGATTCTTCAAAAGTATTTCACAGTTGGAACAAATATAGTCTCATTAAAGAAATTCCCACCAATGGAAAAGCAAAGGCTCGTTGTCCTGAGGGAAATCGTAAAACATTTAAAGAAAGAACAGATCTATGATGAGCAAGAATTAAATCAAAACTTGAAAGTTATTTATGAAGATTACGTTTTGATAAGAAGATATTTGATTGAATATGGCTTTTTAGATCGTAAACCTGATGGTAGCGAATACTGGTTAAAACAATAGGCATTTTCTAAAAGTTTGTTGCTCTTACGAATAAAAACCAGCTTTTGGATGTATACAATGTAAATTGAAGCGATCTCCAGAGGGATATTAGAGTAATTTACCGAAAAGAGCGCGAAGCTATACTTACAACGTGAACATAAGTACTTTTGTACGGAAAACAACAATCTTTGCAACAACAGTCAAACAATAAGAATAGAAAGTAGGGAAAACAGGATGGATCGTAAAAAAGAATTAAAACAACTTTATAAAGAAACAACAATAGATGCAGGTGTTTATCAAATTAAAAACACGATTAATCAAAAAAAATTTATCGGAAGTACTAAAAACGTAAAGACGTTAAACGGTATAAAATTCATGCTTGAAACAGGTGGATATACGAACAAAGAGCTTCAAGAAGAATGGACTCAGTTTGGAAAGGATGCTTTCACTTTTGACGTTTTAGAGATTCTCAAGAAGAAAGATGACCCTTATTATAACGATAGAGAGGCATTGGAAGAACTTGAGGGAAAATGGGTAGAACAAATACAACCATATGGAGAAATAGGATATAACATTCAAAAACACAGATAAATGATTTATTAAACAAGAAGAAAGTTTGGTTGTTTTTAAAGTGGGAAGTTTGGGTTATCAATCGATATTTCTATACTTATCTGGGATTCGCCTCTCAGATAAGTTACAAATACAGGCTGCCAATTATTAACTCCACTTTACTATATCTGAAGAAGTCCGAACTCTTTTTTTATAATGAACAAGTGTGGCATTTTCATTTAGATTGCCTTTTTCACCTGTATGAGTGTACCCTAATTTTTCATATAAATAACAATTACCTCTCTCCTCTAAAATCGTCCATAATTCCCATGTATTTGCCTCAGGGTATTTTTCCTCGACTAAAGCTATTGCTTTCTGGCCAATCCCATTACCTTGATAGTATGGAAGAATAAACATTGGACTTATCCAAAACTGTGTCCCTTCTTTCCAATAAACACAAATCCCACCAACAAGAATATTGTTAAATAGTATTTTACAAAATGCTCCATTAGGATTAGTTATCCGTTTAATCACCCGATCAATTGTCTCATTAGCAGGATTTGTGTGGTAATCCTTATATTTATCTAACAATGGCATATATGCTTTTATTTGAATATCATATATAGCTTCCGCATCAGTGACTATAGCTTTTTCAAGGGTAACTTCCATACTATCACCTCGTTATTAACCTATTTGGCTATTTTTCTATCTAAATATTTTATATAGTTAACTTATTCCAAGTTGATTCCAAATTTTTATTTGCTATTCGTTTTTCATAAATCCCTTCTCTTTCTTTAGTCTTTAAAGCATTACATTCTTACATAGTTAGCATTGATTTTGTCATACATATGTTGTTTTTAATATTGAACTTTTTGTAAAAATCTTGTGCATCTGATGTTGCCAAAGCAAATGCTGTATTTTCTATTTCAGGATATTCAAGAATACAATCAATCAACCATTTACCTAAACCATTTCCCCTATACTCTTCAGAAACGACAACATCTAAAATCCAAGAAAACACAGCCTTATCCGTAACGACCCTTGCAAAACCAATTTGTTCTCCTAAATGGTATAAACCGAAAGTAAGAGAATGATTTATGCTCTTTTCAATTGTTTCTTTCGATCTGTCTGAGGCCCAATAGGTTGAAGAAAGTAACTGCATAACGCGATCTAAATGGATTAGTTCAATATCATCACTAATTATAAAATCACCCTTAATCCACTCCATTCATATTCCCCCAAATAATTTTTTCAAAATAATGTCTATTTAAATCTGTTTTATTCGTTTTTAACTGCCTTTATAATCAGTGTTGCTGGAACTAATTCTGCTCTTTGTGTTGAGTACCATCTAGCAGGATCTTCTGAAATAACACTGTCAGATATCAAAACATCATCAATAACCTTTTCAATTTTAAATCCAGTTTCTATTAACGTATTAATATAAGTACTTAATTTCCGATGATGGATCACAGCATTATTATTCCAGGCTTCGTTGTATTCTGGTCCTACTATATTGTAGGATTTATTAAAGATGAATGATGACTGTTCATAGCTTAATCGATCATGCATCGGGTGCTCCCAACTAAAGATGAAAGTACCACCTGGCTTTAAATAGTTATGGACATTTGATAATGTGCGGTGTAAATCAACTGTCCATCCCAATGCGTAAATCGAGTATACACTATCAAAGTAATTGCTTGGTAATCCTGGGTTTTTCTCCATAGGAGATTCCATTAATGATACTTTAACTTTCTGATTACTTAATAATTTAGTAGCTGTTTGAATTTGTGCGGTGGAAAGGTCTAATCCCCATAATTCTTTCGCCCCACGATTAGCCATATATTGCAGGGAATGCCCACTACCACATCCAATATCCAAAACCTTTTGATCTGTAATCGTCCTAAATAAGGTAAGTTGTTCTTCGGTTGGTGCAAAGGGTCCGTATTCTGGAAGTGCCGTTCTTCCGAAAAAACGTTCTGCTGATTTTTCCCAACTTTCCTTATTCATGTTCAAAATGTCTGTGTTACTTTCCATGAATTCCACTTCCTTCAAAATCATTAAAAATTTATAGTGTCCATAAAATAAGAGTTTCTGAATCATCTCTTTGTAAAACAACAGGGCCTGTAATGTCTAGATAGTTATGTTAGTAAGCCATTTCGAGTATTCTTTTTAAATATTGTTCATTCTCTTCTATTCCAACTTGCTTACTAAGGAATTTATTTAAGCGAATGAATTCTGGAATCATTCTTACCATTGTGTTGATTATTTCATTAGAATTACGGCTGCAATTCCAACTTTCCAAAAGAGACAAGTGATGAGGATTTAATTTGCTTCTATTTTCTTTCCCTTCAATCTTTGTCCAGGTTCCGTATGAACTATCTAAATGTTGTTCCATTTCCATATACCAACCAGAAACAATGAGCCACCGGATTTTATCTATATTAGCTATGGCATAATACATTTCATCCCTCATGACAGCTCGATATGTTTCGTGAAAAAAAGCAAGCACTTTACCTCTCCAAAACTCGACATCATTTGAAGAAGGTTTATAAACAACCTTCGAAGATTCTTTTATCGCCACACTTATTAGATGAAGAGGATCATAATGAACCTCATTTCCTTTTAACCAGATTGATGGAACAACCTCTTCTGATGTTTTATACCAACTATCCAACTTAACAAAGCAATCATAGTGAGTAACTAAAACGGGAGAATCATCGAAACCCTCGTAAAATAATACACTTCCCCAATTTTTAGCTCTATTACGTTTATCTTTTATAAAGTCTGCTTTCTTGTCGGGAGTAACAACAATATGTAAATCAATATCAGAATAATGATCAAAGTTCCCTTTTGATAAAGAGCCACTCTGATAGATAGCCAAAACATTAGAATCCATTGTTAAATCATTTAAAGCATTTTGTAATAAACGATCACGGTGCTTTGGTAAGGACAAATCCCTTTCTAGATGTCTAGTTGTGTATCCCACACATTATAAACCAACTCCCTTTTTTATAGACCACTTGAGATTAATAAATTCGTTATGAGGTAAAAAATCCCTTCTTTCATCTAAACCATTCGGATTTTATTATTCCATAGATATCAACATCTTCATAAGCTCCTGACTTGAAGATCTCTTGTTTTGATGTTCCTTCTTTTTTCATTCCGATTTTTTGCATGAGGCTAGTTGATGGAGTATTTTTGGACATTGCCTTCGCCCAAATTCGATTTAGTTTCAATACGTCAAAACCAAATCTTACAACTTCCTTCGCCGCCTCTGTCGCATAGCCTTTCCCCCAATAATCTTTCCCAATCCAGTATGCTAATTCCCCTTTTCGGTGTTCTTTTTCTACTCTAATTGTCATTGTCCCAATTAATACATCCTCCCCTTTCAAAATGATTGCTAAAGGAAAAGTGCCGTTTTCTATTAATATAGGATGATGGGTAATCCAATTTTTTGCTGCCTCAATAGGATATGGGTGAGGAATACCTAAAGTAGTTTCGGCTACTTCTTTATTACCAGCTAATTCTTGTACTCTAGTGGCATCATTTATTTTAAATGGTCGAAGGAATAAACGATCTGATTCTAGGTTTATAATCATCTTTCATTATCACAGCCTTTCCCATATAAGAGGTTTCCAGTATTTCCTTACTTTAAGATAAGCGTCAAAATCATTAGGGTGTACTTTCACAAAGACCAACATCCGTGTATAGTTGAACAACTACTTCTTCTATAAGTCTTTGTTTATCAATATCATATTAACTAATAACGAAAATGTGGAAACTAAAGATTCTAAATTCAACTCATCCGACGAGGGGCTTTCATCCAATTCATTTCTCCCTTTATAAAACCAATGGTATTCTATCATTTTACAATTCTACAGTTTCAGTTGTTGTTTTTTGCAACTAAATATAGATTAAAAGAAAAAGAAATAGGAAATACCTATAAGTAACATTAAAGATGCAATTGATCTAATCCAAGTCAATTTTTTACTTAATCCCATCTTTTTTTCCAAGTAGTTTATGTAACCCATTGTTAATACGAACCCAAAAAATGTTAACAAATATCCATTGGTATCATTTTCTTTAAGAGTTCTCAATCCAACGATTGCAATCAATACAGTCCCTATGGTACCCAAAATCATATTCAGATACAAAATATTTTTTTCTTCTTTCAAGTAAAACGTCTCCTCTCTAACACCACAAAAGTTCTTGTTCAATCACAATTTCTAAAAAAAGCAGTCTTGTTAATTTCTTCAAGACTTAACCTTTTTACTTACTTAATAGCATTGATTAAGAACCGTTTAGAATTAGTCTGAATGCCTTTTTCTGTTCTGTTGTTTACAATGAAGTCATTCAATCTAGCAAAGTCGTGCTCCTCCATGCCGAAATTTGGAATGATAGGGGTATGTTTAAGTAAAAAAATAAGATCTTCAGGACTTTGATAGTATTCAGTTGCATCGTATTCATAGTATTGAATTTCATAAAAACCTGCTTTTTTTAATTCTCGATCATAGCGAGCTTGTAGTGACTCAACTTGATCAATTACTGTAGTCCGATTGAAGGCTTTTATTATATTTAATTTATCTCCCTCAGCAACTTGTTGTGTTAAGAAACAGCCACCTTTTTTCAGAACTTTAGCAACTTCTTTTGCATTAAATGGTGCATGACGGCAAGTAACTATATCAAAAAAATCACTAGGAAATCGCAGTTCTTCAGAAGACATTTGAGAAAATCGAACATTCGGGATATCAGTTCTCTTTAAGTTAGATTTTGCCGTTTCGATCATTCCATTAGATAGATCAATACCTACTAAGAAAACAAATAATGCGGCAATACTTAAGACATTTTCTCCGCCACCTGTACCAATATCCAGGAGAACATTTGAGGATTTAGCTCTCTTTTTAATCTCTTCATTAAAATCCCACAAAGCTCCTTCAGATGTAACATTTAATCTACTAAAATCCCAACCGTTTGCTTTGCCAACCTTTTCATAAAATCTTTTATAATCTATTTCATTCATTTTTTTCCACCTTTCAAAAAGGTAAAAAGGCCAAGAAATCATTTAGAGGCATCGCTATACTTTGTCCCAAAGTGACCACCTAGTCTTTAATGTTCTCGTTATTGAAAAAAACAGACTCTTCCTTATAGCTGGTACTGTTCCCTATCTTTTATAAATCAACTAAAATTACTCCTTTTTTGTATCAAGGAGTTTTTCCATAGAATTACTTTTTCATAACGTTTATCAAGAGTCTTCGTATTCAATCATTTTTTTTAACATATCCGTATCTAATTGATTTATTGACCGATACTCGTCCTCATTCAATTTTATCAAAGCACCTTCTTCGTTAAACCATACTTCAGATGATGTTAAAGTAAGATAATTTTTAGGGCTGTTTACGTTTATATGGACATCTGGAATACCAATAACTTTTGGATCGCCTTCTATTTGTTCACTCTGCATTAGAATTTGCTGGATATTATCAATTATATATTGGTTTTCAACGTCGGTAATAACTTTTCGATAATCGACTTGATCTTCGTTTTTTGAGTTAGCATAGCCAATCATTATCTCTCTTGTCGATACATTATAGGTTTGTTTTCCTGTTAAAAAACCACCAATAAATAAAAAAATCGCCAAGACAAAGATAATACTTAATTTATAATACTTTTTCACATTAAGTTAATCTCCTTACCTTTTTAATATGATATCTATGAAGAACAGAATCATACATTCCTTTCTATACTTCAAACCTTTTGTGTTCGAGGTAAACAGAATACAACTCTAATAAAGAAGTCGTTTATTTCTACCGATTGATTGTTTCAGGAATTCACTAAAATACTCTATACATTAGTTATCTTTATCTATACACTGATTTACTTTTTCATTCCCTTTTTTATAATTCAAATTTGATTACTATATACTACTTTTTTAATAAGCACACAAACAGGATAAATCCTACATTTTTAGTAATGATCTATAAGAAACCCTCTAATCTCAGTATTAATTTTTATTAAATATTCATCTGATGGAAAATGTGCCATATCAAAGGTTTTGAAATTTGTTAAATTTGGGATGATTTCTTTGGCAACATTTTTTAAGTTACTTTCAGGAAAAAAAACATCCTTCTTCCCTGCTATGATTAACGTTGGAGAGGTGAAATTTACTAATTCACTTTTCTCAGTTAATTTCGGCATTTCTTGTTCTAGTTTTACATACTTAAATACGTCACCTATAATTTTTTGGTCTATTTCTTTCATCGAATGATTCGACATTATTCCAGTGATTTTACTCAGGTACTTTTGGGAAGACGTCGTATTGAATAGAACTAAAGGAAGTAATATTTCCTTAATCATTTTAAGTTTAGAACCTAACTTTATTCCTGCTGGTGCTACAAGAATAGAACAATCTATTTTATCTGGCATAAATGAAGCTAATCTTAATATGATTCCCGCTCCATAGGAAGGACCGATAAATGCACTTTTTTCAATATCAAAGTAGTTCATCAGTTCTTCAATCCACTTTGCAAAACTATCATCCTTAGCAGAAATTCTATTTTCATCACTGAACCCTGGATGTCCAATTGTATCAGGTGCATAGATCCTATACGTATCTATCAATGGTAAAAACCAAGATAATGTCATTGGATTGATACAATTACCACCTTGGAAAATAAACAATGGTTTTCCTTCTGGCGGTCCAGCAACAAGCATATGAGTTTTACCGTAACTTGTATCAATATATATTCGTTCGATAGGAAACTTAAATGATTTTATATACGTTTCATAATGTTGCGAAATCCTTCTTTTTCCCTCATCATTCTTATAAATTGTTCTGCCATCCATCTAAATCTCCACCTTTGTAGAATAATTTCTCTTATTCCATGTTTTATTTTCTCGTGCTTTTTTGTAATCCTTTTATTCACGGAACGTCTTATTTAATATAACAAAAAACAGGAAGATAATGGTATAGTTTTTAAGGACAAACAAAATTACTTCGTAGATTTTGAATACTTTATATGAAAAAACACTAACCTCTCTTGGATTAGTGTTTTTCATATAAATGGAAATTTTAAGCAATAATGTATACCCTCGAAGCAAGAACTATAAAAGCTGAACAACCTTCTTAGTCCATTCTCCTTTATCATCAGCGAGTAGTGTACTCCACCCTAGAACACTAGCTGTTTTAAGGTTTTTCTCTTTATCATCAACGAACAAAACTCTTTTCTGCCTATTAAAATGGGATTTAGCACTCGTATAAATATCAACTTGCGGTTTACAGAATCCCACTTCACTAGAAATGGTCATACTTTTTATACATTTTTGAAAAGGCTCTACTATCTGATTCACCCATTCCATCCGGTGATTACTTAACAAGTGAATAGTAGCATATTCACTCCATATAGAAATTTCTTCAAGCGCAGGTAAAGGTTTGATTAATGCATGCAACTTTAATTTTGAATACTCTATCTCAATTGTTGGAAATTCCTTTTCTAACCTAAACCAAAATTCCTGTTCATTCATTTTACCAGTCCATAAATCCTCCTTAATTCCCTTGTAGAACTTAGCAAGGTTAGCATAGGGAATTTCGTACTTCGAGGATAAATCCTTCCAAAAAAGTTGTGAAAAGTTCGTAACAAGTACTCCTGCTATATCTAATACCAATACAGGTTTTGTAGCCAAATTAATCCAACTCCTCCCAAGAAAATATGTCTGTTCAACTAGATTCAATTATTACTTTTTTAAACATTTGTATGGGGATTTTCATTTTATTGCATCTATAATTAAAAATGGAAGTAAAACTAGTTTATCACTTTGATTGCTAGGATTTTTTTTGAACGAAAAATAACTTCAACTTTTTCATTCCATTTATGAAAATGACCTTCTTCATCACGATATTTAGGTATACCTTATCGGGAAAAACCTATAGGAACAGCACAGCGACTATAACCAGTTGGTTTTCAATAGTTATAACATTGTTTTACAGCATTCATTTCTGATAAGTAGGATGTTCTCAAACGTGTTCAGCTAAAATGGTTGTTATAGAATTCTTTTCAAACTTACCATTCCAAGTAGTCAACTCGATTAAATTAATCTCCTCTTGCGTTTGTATCCATCCAGGATTATTGTTGTACTCTCCAGCACCAATTACCAGTTTGATTTCTTCATTTGTTGCCATAATCTTTCACCTTAACATTTCTATTCTTCTTACTTCTTCTATTACACTAACGCTTCCTTCTTTATTTCTTAATTAATTGTTGAGAAATGAATGATTTCCTTGAAACAACCCAAATAGTACACTATTCACCATTCAAATATGAGTTTAACTAATCAGAAATATCCTTATTACCCCATTCTATTTTTCTATTGAAAACACCCTTAACATTCTTGGTTTAACATAGATTCATTATGATATATAATTAGTTAAATTCTATTACAAACAAGGGGGAAAACATGAATCGACAAATACCACTTAATCTATCAAGCAGTGATGCTTTGAATAGTATAGGAGAAAATATTATTATTGCTGATGCTGAATATAAAATTACCTGGATAAATAAAAAGGCAAACAAGACACTATCAAGTATTGCGCCTTTGTATGGTCTTACAAATGCAGACGAGATGATTGGATTAAAGATGGATTTTTTCCATAAGAAACCTGATCATCAACGTCATCTTATGGCCGGAATACAGGAAGGCCATAGAGCTAGAATTAATATAAAGAAAACACTTGTTGCTGATATTGTGATCACACCAATTAAAAGTAATGAAAAACCCGAACTAATTGAAAGTTATATGGTTATGCTAATGGATGTAACTTCACAAGCAGAAGAAGAAACGAAAAAAGAGAAGTTAATTAAAGAATTATCTGTTCCTATATTAAATATTTGGGATAAAACAATCGCTTTAACGCTCGTAGGTGAATTAAACTTGGACCGTGGTGAAACTGTTATCACCACCGTTTTAGAGGTATGTGTCTCAAAAGGGATAGAATATGTCATAATAAGTTTAACAGGTATTAACAGTTTTGATGACAGTGTAAGACAAAATCTTCAAAAGTTATTTGCCTGTTTAAAATTAATCGGAGTGGAATGCATTATTGTCGGAATAAAACCTAAACTTGCTCTGAATATTGAAGAGTTAAATAATATCCTTACTTTTAGAGATGCCAATGCTGGCTTAAAATATATTATTGGGCTTCAAGGTAAGAAAATAGTATAAAAAACAAGCTATCATGTTGACCATATTTATATATGAACTAAAAAAAGCTTCCTTCGGGGAGCTTTTACTTTGTTAAATAAAATTTATATATAGCAATATTGAAAAAATGTTCAATCAAAGAATTCAAATACACCCTACCTAGTTTCCCAAAAAGAGCTATGTTCTAATATCTGAAGCATCTTAATGGCAACCTAGGAGAACTGTATATCTTGAGTTATTTAGAAACAAGCAACGGCTTACCCGTTTAAATTACTCGTTTCAAGGAGTCGATACTGCCTCTTTCCTAGATTCTGTGGGGTCCGCCTTCTTCGTTAATTTAAAGAATGCGATAGAACCAATTAAGGCTGTAATAAATAATGTTGCTCCCATTGGTACTGCTGTCTTCTCATTTATACCGACTAGAGGAGAAACAATTGATCCTAGTAATAATGGGAACATCCCTAAAACAGCACTTGCACTTCCAGCTCGATGTGCTTGATTTTCCATTGCAAGTGTAAAGGAGCTTGTTAGGATCATTCCGATCGAGATCATATAAATAAAAATCGGGATAACTAGAGTTGCTAATGGTCCTTCAATGAGTGTCATGATAAGAAGTATAGAGGTTGCACTTATCGAAACAATGACCGCAATTCGAAGCAGACTTCTTTCATGGATGATCCCACCAAGGCGGCCAATAATAAAACTACCGGTAATAATCGCCAGACCATTAATGCCAAACAGAACACTAAAAACTTGTGGTGAGACATCATAAATACCTTGGTACACAAAAGGAGTTCCAGCTACATAAGCAAAACTACCTCCATGAATAAATCCGACGATCAACGCGTAACCAATAAACGAACGATCTTTCATCAAGCTTCCCATCGTGCGTACCGAATGACTGATCGTGCTTGGGATTCGTTTCTCTGGAGGTAACGTTTCTTTTAATCGCAAAGCAACTACCAAAACAATGATCACTCCAATTAAACTTAAAAAGAAGAATATTGTTTTCCAACTTCCAAATGGCAATAGTAATATCGCTCCACCCGTCATCGGGGCAACCATTGGTGCTGTTGCATTTATGACCATTAAGAGTGCAAAGAATTTAGTAAATTCTCTACCACTAAATACATCTCGTACAACTGCACGGGACAGGACTATCCCTGCAGAGGCAGTGAAACCTTGTAAAAATCGGGCTACCACCAATGTCGTAATATTGGGTGCAAATGCACAGAGTAGTGATGATATTGCAAATAAGGAGATTGATATCAAAATTGGTCTTCTTCTCCCTTGGGCATCACTAATCGGTCCTACAATGATCTGACCAATAGCAAGTCCAATTAAGCACGTTGTTAAACTAAGCTGTACGAGCGAGGCACGAGCTCCTAAGTCATCTGCAATTTCAGGGAAACTTGGTAAATACATATCAATATTTAGCGGCCCTAATATAGCAAGCATACTAAGGAGAAATGCTAATCCCAAACGCTCTTTTCCTGTTGGATTATGAAGCATGAAAACAAAACACCTTTCTATTTAAAACTACTATACTTTTCCATCAATTTTTTGACGATACAATCCATTATAAATGATTACCTGTATTTCTTTAAGTGTTATTAAAAATACCTTTAGAATATTATAAGCTCCTAACATTGACGATCAGAAATTATTCAATATATAAATCTATTATTTTCTCTAATATTCATAATAATTACCTCTAAGTCTGATGTACCTAATTTGGTAGTATGATAGAAAAAACGTTCATCTATTCCACTTCTTATAAATTCATCTACTAATTCTAAACATCTAACCCCCATTTGATGTTCCTTCTCCCTTAAAGCATCTCTTCGTAACAATTCCACTTCATCAGCCCATAAAACAACAAATTTCATTTCAACATTGTTAATTTTGGCAGCTACCCTTTGGAAACATTTATCTACTTCCTTTGGAAAAGCAACATAATCAATGATCACATTTTTATTAACTTGTAGAAAATTAATAGATAAATCCGCTATATTTTCCCAAGTTAAAGAAAGTAATTCTTCACTTTCCCAAGGTGGAACGTACCCACCAACAATCATATGATTGATAACATCCCCTTCTATATAAGCACTCTGGTCAAAAAGTTGCGCAATTCTCTTCGCCGTTGTTGTTTTACCGATCCCAGCTGGTCCTGAAATAATAAATATTGTTTTCATTTCCCCACCTACTTTTTTACGATCAATTACCTTACCTATGTTGAATTATAATTTTTTTGAACTTCCGTAATATCACTATCGTCTTATGAGCGTCTATTGTTATTCATTTCTTGCTTTATCCCAAATAGTTTTAAATTCATCTATATTCTTGTATCGTCGCTCTCTATCTTTATTTACTGCTCGTAAGGCAATTTTATAAAGCTTTGGACTTGCTTGCCATTTATCAAAAGAATGATCCATTTCTCCACCTAATAAGCCAAAAGCAATTGCTCCCATTGTAAACACATTTGTTTTCGAATCAATTGTTGAACCATATGTGAATTCTTCTGGCGCTTTTGTCCTAGTTGCTCCCCAAAAGTGTTCTCCTATCTCATTTGTTGAAGGAGATTTTCGATAAAAATCAATATCACATATTGTTGTTAGATCATTTGCGAAATCATATAAAATACTTCCATCATAAAAGTCTACAGCGATATATCCTTTAGCTTCGACATATGAATGGAAAGAATAAATTGCATCTAATGAATCTAGACGTTTGTTAATTGGTAGGCGCTTAAAACGGTAGAATGGCGATTTAGAATTCGTATATTTAGCTTCTCCACCAAAAGACCAATGCGAGTGTAAACACTCACCTTCAACCCAATCAAAAATCGTTGCATAGCCTGTTGCTAAAGAGAAATGATCCTTTAACTGTATTAAATATCGATGCTCCAATGTTGAATAAACATGTATCGCCTCAATTAAACGTTTTACCGCATTTTGTGGGCTACCATGAAAATCTATTGGTCTAGCACCAGCATACTTTACAAACCGTTTGTTGCCATCCTTCTCCAAACCAAAACAAATATTTCCTGAGTCTTGTTGGTCAAATACACAAAAGACTTTGCCTAGATCATGTAACCAATCAAAATTATGAGGTTCTTGTAATTGAAATCTAACTGAGTCTAAGGAAATTATTGTCGGTTCTGATTGTATAGAATTACCCTTCATATGATTCACCTTCTCTAATTGGTTTTCATTCATTTACAGGGTTAATCATGCGTTGTTCCCTTAATAGTAAACTCATTTTATGACAATATAAGGAACCTTCTATTTTATTTGGAAGTCCCTTTCTAGAACTCCTTAATCGACTTTAATATATGTTGAAGGCGGTCTGCTCTTTTAAAAAGAAAAAGAGTTGCTTAGCAACCCTTTTTCTTCCACTCAGATCGCCGTTACCTGAGAAACTTATTCACCATTTTTATTAACCTTCTTCGATCTCTTCTACTTCCAAGGCTTCTAATTCTTCTTCAGTTAATACCTTTGCCGCTTCTTCCGCTTCACCGAAAACACTAATCCAATCATTTTCCGGATCAAAACCAGATTCTTTCAACTCATATCCATTAAGGGTGACGTTCCAGTCGTAAAGAATCTTATGGATATGATAAATGTTTTTCTGGCTTTCTAATTGACTAGTTGCTTGATTAATTCTTATTAGTACTTGTAGAAGATCTTGGGATAAAGGATCCCGTCCATCCGCCTCTACTGGAAGAAGTTTATCAATCTCTAAAGCCTTTTGATGAATATCTTCCTTAACAGTATCTGTCATCCAGTTATCAGACAATTCTGCATCAGGTCCTTTTTTTCGAGATTCAATAAAGAAGTCACTATTGACAATCGAATCAAAATATTCGAATTGATTTTCTACTAATGTTCTCGCTTTCTTTTCAAATTCACTTTCGCTAACTTCGTCTTTATTCATGTCAGACCCAACTTGAATTTCGCCCTTGACGCTTTCCTCTTTTGGTTCTGAACCATCATCCACATTGGACGTCGTATTATTTATTGAAAATACAATAATAGCAAATGCTAAGATAATTAATGACCCTAGTATAACCTTTCTCAAATTCAAATTAAACTTCCTTTCTATCGTTCCTTTGACTATCGTAATCTTTATTTTACATTAATATGATCATAATATTAAGAAGTACTACAAAACATTATAACCCTGCATGAAAACAAGAGTAAACATTTTAATGAATAGTGAACATTACTCTATCAAATTACATTTTTTAAATGAGAAATATAGAAGGACTTTATTTAATAAGCACGAATACATAATGTTAATAAGGAGGTATTTGTGATGTCTAAATTTATCTCTCACATAGCTACCGTAGAAATCCCAGTATCAAACCTTGAAAAATCTATTGAATTTTATAATGATATTCTTGGTGTAAAAATTGAATCAAAAGAAGACAAATTTGCCATGCTTACTTTCGGCTCAAAAGGGATACCCACTCTTTTCTTGGTAGTAACGGAAGATAATAAACAATTATCATTTAGGAATACAAATAACGGGATTATTCATAGCATAATCGACTTTTATACTCCCAATCTATCTGAATTCTATGATTGGCTTATTGAAAAAAATGTTGAAGTAGGAACACTAAATGTTAATAAGGAATCCGGATTTGGTGGGTTCGGTTTTCAAGACCCTGATGGAAATGCATTAGGTGCATGTAATGTACTTCACCAACAACAATAAGTACAAAGGAGCTACCTTCCATATTCATAAATAAAATTACTTTTACAATATTATATAGGAACCTATTAGAATAACTTCCTATATGAAAAAATAATTATTCCGCAAATCAAAACAATTCCTATAAATGTGTAGATAAATGGAGAAATAACGTTCCTGAGAACTACTTCCTTTCGCAATGTGTCGACGTTAGCAAACGTTTAATTTACTAGAAGGAGATAACATCAAAGAAATATAGTAGAGATTAATGGTATTATCCAAACTTATATAAATTATTATGATAATTGTGAGCTATATAAAAACGATAACCTATAAACCTGATTTGAATAATGTTTGGGATTTCACAACTAATATTGATATTGATTGCTTCCCTTTTCAGCTAAATAATTTAAGACGATATTATTTCTTTCCCCGACTGTAAAATCCCCTTCAATCCTTAAAACTGGACAAGTTAGATCTGACATCCAATGTTCGTGTAATGTTTTACTTCTAACTTCCATACCTGCCTTATCGTATAAGGAAGCCCACTCTATAAAAGCTTTTGATTGCTTATATTTGCTACCACCAACTACTTAACTACCTAAAACGAATAGCTATTAGTCACCAAAAGCAAATATTATTTCTGTTTCGCATACTATTTCTCCATCCACCTTTGCTATACCCTTTCCTTTACCGATCGGACCTTTTAACCGAGTGATTTCAACCTCAAGACGGAGTTGTTCCCCTGGCTTTACTTGCTTTTTAAATCGGCATTTATCTATACCTGCTAAAAGACCTAATCGACCTTGGTTACCTTCTTTCGATAACATTAAAATTCCACTAACTTGTGCTAATGCCTCAACAATTAATACCCCCGGCATAACTGGATAATGGGGGAAATGCCCGTTAAAGAAGTTCTCATTAGTTGTCACATTTTTTATCCCAACTGCTTTTTTCCCTGCTTCAACTTCCAAAATCTTATCTACTAATAGAAATGGATAACGATGTCCAATTACTTCCTTTAACTTTTGACAATCTATCATATTAGCCTCCATATTAATATGTAATGTGATGCATTAATTGAAACCATTTACACTTATATGATCAATATTGTTAGGTCTATCCCACAAATTTCTACTCATGGATAATTCATCATATAGAAATTCATAAACGCCTTCATTACTAAATAGTCGGAAAATAAACTCAGTATCGATCGTATCCACATTTCTGACTATCAATCTGTCAGTCTCTAATTCCGAGGGAAATCTGTGCTCATTCATTGAAAAACTCCTTGGAAAGCTTTTAACGATTGGAACCTTTATTTATTATACTAATTTAAAATTCGGATTTGTTTTACTTGAGTGATAATCCGGTCTGTTTTTTTCCTAAGTCTACTCCTATCATCAGGTCGTAGCTGAATATTCGACATAGTTGCTATTGTTTCTGCTACTGTCTCTATCAACATATAATCTGTATTTAGACGATGCAGGAAAACGTCGTTGGATAAACCTTCCATACATCGATCAATTTGTTTAGCTGCCCAAGAGTTTTTACCTTCGCCCCTGCTACGTAATCTTTTTTCTACTATATCCTTTGAAGCCCATAACACAAAATGATTGACGATAACTCCATCACTTCTCAATTTACCAATGATTTCATTAAAATATTGGGGATTTACAATTGTCATAGGTACAATAATTGGACCCTCATACTCAGAGTATATGTATTTTAACATTGAATAATTAATCTCACGCCATATTGTGTGGTCTTGGAAATCTCCTTTAGACATTTCTGTAGGTAGGTATTTCCTAATAAAATACCCTGTATTTTCAGGATCAAATAAAAATGAATTGGGGATTCTTCTGTGTAATTCATAAGAGGTCTGTGTCTTCCCAGAACCAAATGCTCCATTAATCCAAATAATCATTTCATCACCTTCTTCATTTAGCGTTTTCAGTTTTAAATGGATATTATGTCATTTTATTTATATTAGTTTCCATTGCCTTTTAAATTTCTTCCTACCACTTTCATCTACCATTAATATCCAATAAATAGTTATCCCTTCATCATCTTAACGACAAAGAAGCATTACTCTCTAATTAAACAAAGCCTTTAGTAACTATTATTATTTGCAGGAAACACCAGAATAGATCATTTAATTTATCATCTTTTATTCCTAAATAGTGTCAATTAATAAATTAAAAATACAAATAAACCATTTAGAATTCAGTACTATTCAAAGAACTCCATATGTGGCTTTTCTTGTTTATAGTAATCGATTCTATCTTGTAAAGACCTGTATGAAATTCGAATTTATATATGTTTTAAGGCTAATTCATCTTTACTTCTTTCTACAGAATCTTCCTCATTTTCCAAAGCAGCTAATTCTTTATGGAAATCCTTTACTATATATAAGATAATTAGATACATAACAAATAGGAGAGGTTGTGCAAACTTAACATGATAATACCCATCTTCAGAATATTCGATATAGATAAAGCAAATCAATTCTACATGAATTTTTTAGGCTTTCAACTAGATTGGAATCATCAGTTTGAGGAGAACATGCCATTTTATTTCCAACTATCATTAAATGATAAGATTATACATCTTTCTGAACATCATGGTGACGCAACTCCTGGCAGCGCCATTCGGATTAAGGTTCGTGATTTGACACGTTATCATGCAACCTTATTAGGAAAAGAGTATGCATACGCTAAACCCGGTTTAGAAAAAACAACTTGGAATACGATTGAAATGACAGTCCTTGATCCATTTTCGAATAGAATTATTTTTTATGAAGAGATTGTCTAACTCGAGGTTCGAAAATTATAGTGACATTTGAAAATGATGGCAGGTGATATCTAATCCTCCTTTGAGATAAAAACGATGTGCATCATGTCTATTTACGCCAGAATCTAAGTGGAATTGTTCACAATCATTGATTTTGGCTTGATTTATTAACCATTCCCACAAAATCTTTGCAAACCCCTTACGACGACTTTTTTCATTTGTAATCAAATCATCTAGGTGAAAATAATTCCCCCAAGCTAAGGATTCGGTGACCCTATATCCAGCTGCTGCGACTACCTCATTATTTTCAATCACAGCAACTAAATGATAATCATACTTTTTTTGCAACCTTTTGATTTTCTCCAAATAATCAACTCCATTTAGATGTGGGCGTAATTGTTGGAATAAGCAAAATGTAGAAAGGATTTCGCTATCTGACTTCATTATTTTTATATTTGGATTCATTTGATTTATCCCCTTATAAATTGGATATTTTTCGATTCAATCGGTATTTGACCTATTTTTTCATTAGACTTTTTCAACTTAGTTTCAGATTTTATGAAAAAAATCGTCCTAACTAACATTGTTAATATGAACATACTCATTAATCGAATCTTACTTCTCACATGAAAAAATTAAAAATAGAGGTATTCTCATTCTCCGTTGGTATTCACTTTCGTTGCTGAAATTCTCTAATTTGGGAATACCTTCTCTTATATCATTAATTATGAATCCGGCCCGCTTTAAAAGTTGATAATATTCTTCAAACGTTCGATGATATTTCACAACCTTTTGATCAATCCAAGGTTCTACTCTTCTGCCAAGTTGGAAATAGTCGTCAACAATCCAATCTGCTTTCAATGAGGAAGTTGTTGCACTTTTCATAGAAGATGTTAATACTGGGTGTTGAACACTAAATACAAATTGTCCGTTATTTGCTAATGAATGATAAACCGTTTGAAAGGTAAACTTTAAATCCGCTAAGTAATGTAATGCTAGTCGTGACACAACTAGGTCATAACTCTCTGCTTGAACGTTCCACGTTTCCATTGATGAATAATGTACTTTTCCCTTTGTTCCTGTAAGGTTTTTTGTAGCTTCTCTAATCATATTTTCAGAACCATCTACTCCTTCATAAAAGGTACATCCCTTCTCCAGCATTTCAACTCCAAATTTAGCGTCACCACAACCTAAATCCAATACCTTCTTCCCCTGCAAATCACCGATAAGTTCTAGTAATATAGGTTTTTCAATTAGATTATTCGGACTTTCCTCCCGATTTCTTCTGTAGATATAATTCTCAAAAAATTCATCTTCGTTATATGCTGATGCACCTTCGTATTCCATGGAATCTCCTCCATTAAGAATATAGTTAATTATTGATTGTAGAATAGACTCTTTATTTTTCATAGCTAATCGGAAATCACAGTCTATTCGTTATGAAAGAAATGAAAATATTATAACGACCTTATTTTCCTACCTACATAAAGCAAGTGTGATGATATGCCTAGTGTATATGGATCTGTTGCTTTGTCTATGAGCAGCTTTATTACTTTCGCTATTTCTTGTTCTCCTTTGTTTTTCCAATATTTCCAGCTTTCTTCAGATAAAACAGCTCCGACATTAGATCCGATAAGTTCTAAACTATCAAAACCATGTGATTCCATGAACGGTTTGATATCTTCGATATTAAAATAATAGGCTCCTGTAAAACGTCCTTCATCTTTATGATTAAAAGAACCGGTCTCAGAAAAACAAAGAATCTGATCAATTTGATCGTTTGGTTTCCACTGATCCGGAAATTGGAGTGAGGTTAGGATATGTCTAAATCTGGACATCATCGCAACGAAAACAATTCCATCCTTTTTTGTCACTCTATTTAATTCTCTGATAGCTTTAATACGGTCATTTTCTTCCTGCAAATGATACATGGGACCAAGCATTAAAGATGCGTTAAATTGTTCATTCTTTAAATGATTAAGTTCTCTAGCGTCTGAAACATGAAAACCATTAAAATGTGCTGTTAATTCTAACTCATGGGCTCTTTTTTCAGCAAGCTCAACTAACTTTGGTGTTATGTCTGTCAATGTGACATTATAGCCTTCTTTAGCAAGTTCAATTGAATATTTTCCCGGACCAGCACCGTTATCCAATACATCTCCTGCAATAGGAAGATGTTTTTTAATATAGTGCCAATTTACTTGGAATTCTATAGGTTCTCGATCTAGCCGACCCCATTCG
Organism: Metabacillus sp. GQ13; assembly: GCF_059758525.1. Classification (NCBI taxonomy): domain Bacteria; kingdom Bacillati; phylum Bacillota; class Bacilli; order Caryophanales; family Bacillaceae; genus Metabacillus; species Metabacillus sp. GQ13. The sequence continues at coordinate 154,448 of NZ_JCAXET010000008.1, read as the reverse complement.
TCGAACTCATTGTAGTAATTAATGACGTTACTCATAGACTCACCTCATTCAATTTTCTTTTGAATTTTATTCAATGGAGTTGTGATAACATGATCTTTATTTGAAAGGGTTTAGCCTAGATCTAACTTATTGTTTTCAAAATACACAATGAATCCCTAATCGATACATTCTGATAATTGCACACTATTATTTCAAACGTACTCAAGTCTGTAAAACCCTAATCTTTCTTACCTATAAAACGTTAATTTTCTCTCTAATTAACGTTAAAATACGTTCATAATATGCTTGTTCATGGGGGACAAACTTGTTTTTGTCAACGTTCTTATCGATTAGAATTTTTTCGCCTAGAATATTTATTTCAAACCCAGTGATTCTAACTTCTTTTTTTTCTTCTAACCAAAGCTCATAAAAATCATTAAATCCAACTCTTACAATTCCTGAAACTTCTTCTTTTTGTAGTTTAAACTCATTAAAAGTTTGGTTATATTGATATAAAAATACGTTAGCCATTTCTTTATCGATAAAGGTTTCTTTTATAACACAATATTCGATCATTCCAATTGATACTAACTCATTAACTGATACATCAATTCCTACTTCTTCTTTAATTTCTCTTACTCCATCACCTATCGTTTCTTCAGCTAATAAATGTCCAGCAGCAGTAATATCTAGAAGGTTTGGATAGTCCTTTTTCGTATTACTACGAATTTGCAAATAGATATAATCAACTTCCTCCTCTCTACTTAGGAACCAACAATGTATAGTTTCATGCCAATAGCCCAATCTATGTACTTCTTCTCGTGTTGCCTCACCAATTTGTTTCATATTATCATCGAATATTTTTAGCTTTTCATTATCCAACAGTCTTTTCCCCTAATTTGATTCATTTACTACTACATACAACTTTTCAGATGCGATAATAGAAGCTCTTCAAAGTTTTGAATTCTTATCTATATAAAATCATTTGATCAGTTCCTTTAAATCCTATTGATTGATACAACCTTCTAGCGTCTTCACTCGCTAATAATCGAATCGTATGAATCTCTTTTTTTGAAAACCAATTTAAAACTTCGTTTGTTAATTGCCTTGCATATCCTTGTTTCCTATATTGTGGTTCTACAAATACATCACCAATAAATCCATAGTGGGCTTCTTTATAAAAACAGTATGGAATATCTTCTTTGATAAAGGCTCCTGCACAAGCAATTATCTTATTGTCGTGTTCAATAATGAAGTGTTGTGCTTTATCTGTGGTATATAAACCTTTGTATGTATTTTCAACTGTCTGCATGAAATCCACATTAAGTAGATTCTCCATTCCAACTTCTTGAAACATTCTAAGCTTGAGTACCGTAATGGCAGATATATCTACTAATGTTGAAGCTCTCATTCATAGAACCCCCTACTTCATATCAAAAAATCACCAATTAGATTTTCTCTATTCTAGCAACAATAGTAAGTACACTGCATAAAGCGATGATTTTAAAATAGATTACAAGTTTCTAATTCTTAATTCCCCTAAATTTTTTTCAACAATCAAGGTTGAAGATAATGAACCATCAATGACTATATCTGAGGTTGGTTTTACTGTCCTTACCATATTTAAATAAGCTGGTCTTTCACGAGACAGATAGTTTTTCAAATCGCTTTGTACCTTAACAATTGGTTGATCGATATAATCCCTTAATAGTCGTCTCGCCATTGCTATATCTAATGGTGTATCAATAAAAATCGTAAAATCAATATATTCACATATGCCTTTGTGCAAATAGCCAAAAGGATAATCTAGAAATAGGTACTTAGTTAAAGAGTTTTGATGATGTAAAAGAAATTGAATATCTTTAATCATTGGCTCTAGATTCCATTCGTCGTAATCAGACCCCCTATCCACCTCCAGATAGGGTAACTCATTCCCTGATTAAGATTAAGGAACCCGTATAATTAATAAATACACTTACACTATAACAATCAATTGTAGTTAAACAAGAACTATCCTCTTTACGAATGAGCATGATTAAATTAATAGTAAAATATGGATAAAGAAAGGTCAAGAAGTTATGAATAACGAATAAATTTAAAATACTTATTTATCGAACATTCATCCATTTATTTTGATACATGGATTATCTCGCAACCTGACAACTTTACAATAATTTTGACATTCAAAAAATTGTATCCCACCTTCTATCAATTTTTCGTTATTATCTAAAAACAAATCTTCTCAATCCTAGCGTGGAAAAACAACCGTAGCTATCATATCAATTGTACTTCTATATTATTAACCCCATTTAATTCTTTTACCGTAAGCCTATTTTCGCAAAGATTGTTGTTTTTCGTACAAAGTACTAATGTACACGTTTTAACTATATCTCCGCGCTCTTTTCGCTAAATTACTCTAATATCCCTCTTGAGATAACTTCAATTTACATCATAAAAATCCAAAAGCCAATTTTTATTAGTTCTAGAGCAACAAACTTTTAGAAAAGAGCCTACCGTAAAGACCAATTTATTTCTTCGGTTTATTATGGATTTAAGTGATCGTTTCCTTCCCTTGAGAAAAGCCTTCAAATAGACGCCCACCATGTTGCTCTAAAACTTTATCTACTAACAAAACAATCTTTCTTTTCTCTCCAGTTTTATAGAAAACATTAAAGGCATCTACAAACTCCGCAGTGAATTTTTTATCATATTGATTTAAAGCCCGTATCACCCATTTTGATGCACCAATCCAATGACGGTTCGTTCTTAAAACAAATTCGTGAACAAGGTAAGCTAATGTATTAGCGATAAATATTTCTTCAGCCCGATTTTTACTTCCAACTAAATCATCAAGGGCATCTGTTATAAAGTATCGCTTCCTAAGAATCGTGTCTTCAGACCATATCTCGGGTCCTGACTCTAATCTATCTTTTGCTTCTACTTTTATAGTTTCCAATATTCCTTCATCTTTTAAGATAATTCCTTCTGATATCATTCTTGGCAGAGATGGCTTCGCATCTTTGCAATCTAACTCAATAAAGTAGTGATATGAGGTTAAATTATGGGCAAACACCTCTATTGCCCATCCAAAATCAAACAATGACTCCCGAAATGCTGAAGGTAATTTTCTATCGAAAAGAACAATATCAAGATCAGACGTTTCTGTTGCCTCTCCTCTTACCACACTCCCTGCTAATAATGCTGCTTGACAATTTGAAAAGTACTTTTCAATAAATAGTTTAGCTGCTTCAACTGCATCCATTTTATGACTCATTGTGTCTATCCCACTCATATTCCATTAATCTAGCTGACTCCAAAGCTCTTTTCTCACCTAATAACTTTTCAATAATATATAAAGACATATCAATACCTGCAGATACACCAGCTGATAAGATAACTTTCCCGTTATCAACATACCGAACTTCTTCTACTATTTCTGAAGTGTCAGGAATTACTTCTCTCAATTCATCCATCGCTAAACGATTCGTTGTTACTCTTAATCCATCTAAGAGATCTGAATTTGCTAAAATTAAAGCTCCAGTACAAACAGATAATACGAGTTCAGTCGTTTTTGAAATCTCTTTTATCCAGTTTGTTATTTTTTCATTATTCATTTCAGTTCGCGAACCCCACCCTCCAGGGACGATAAGGATATCTGGAATTGGACAATTTTGGATTGAATAACGGGGATTAATGCTTAGATTGCCTAGAGAAAGGACTGGATGTTCTTTTTCAGCTACAGTAAAAACATTAAAGTCAGTCCCTTTTTTACTTGCCACAAGAAAAACTTCAAATGGCCCTGTAAAGTCTAAAATTTCAACGTTCTCATAGATAAATATCGCAACATTTCTAGGTTTTTTAACGGCTTCCATTTTATCAACTCCTCTAGATAGTAAACAAAGCACTTGGAAAAGTCCAAATGCTTTGGCAGTGTTGCTAAGTTGTTATATATTGTTCAAACCTTATTCAACCTTTTTTTCCAACGAATTTAACTTATCTTCAATTCGGTTTAATTGTTCTTTTTTCCTTCTTAAAGAACGCCAAAATAATAGGATAATCACGATAAAAAATATCGGCACACCTAGAGTAAACAATTGAAAGATAATATCGCCAACATTTAACCCTGTATTCATTATTTCTCCTCTTTCCGCATCTAATTTCCTTTATTTTACCATTTTCACTATTGGTTTACGATCTTAATTACAAGGATTAGATCATTTATTTTGGGAGAAGTATTAGCTGAGATCGCCACCAAATATATATAAATAAACCTTCTACATGCTGAATTTTTACGATTAAAAATTAATTTGCTATCTTAAGATATGCTTTATATGAGAGATAGATGGATACAGCTAGCGTACTTAAAAGTAACGTGAAGAAAGCAACTAACATGTAGCCTCCTGGCAAAAACACGCAAAATAACATCACGATACCACCGATATATAACGGGATTGAAAATGGTCGAACTACAATGTTCCACAATTGGTTTGTTGAATTAGTTAATTGTGTTGCATTTGAATTTATTTCAAATTGAAATCTGGGTAATGTGTTGGCGGTGGTAATAAGCGTTATACCAACGATAATTGGAATAAACAGTAGTAAGTTTAGCTCTGTTCCTGTTGTAACAAGAAGTAAACCACAATGGAGGAGAAATAGGATAAATGTAAGTGCTAAAAATATGTTTTCAAGTCCATTTTTAAAACGAGCATAAGAACCTTTAAGTTTACTTAATTTTGGCAGGAAGAAGAGGTTGCAAATTAGGATAACCATAATAGCTGGGATACTAAATAATATAACTTCACTTTTACCATATCGTCCCTCATCAATAGTAATAGTAGACGTAAATAAATAGATACTTACACTAAAAGAAACTAATAACAATAAAATGATGCCACTTTTCTTAATCACGAATTTTCCCCCTTGGAATTAAATTGAATAACCCACTTTAGCACATCTTGAAAAACGGTTGAATTTAATGAATAGTAAACATACTGTCCTTTTTTAAGTGCATATACTAATTCAGCATTTTTTAACACAGATAAATGTTGTGATATTCCAGGTTTACTCATTTCAAAATGGTTTGCTATTTCTCCGGCAGTCAAATCTCCATTACGTAGTAAATCTAAAATTTTTCTTCTGTTTTCATCTGATAAGGCTTTAAATAATTCATTTACTGACAATCAATACCAACCTCCTCATTTCATTAATTAAGTAATTACTTAACTACTTATATAATATGTACAGATGGTCTAAAATGTCAATAATATCTTCAAAACAAAAAAAGAAACACTCTTTCTTTAGTATTACTCTGACCATATCCAATTAAATACTGGTACTTCTCCAAAGAAAATATATAAATTTAGGAACCTGTTTAGTTTAGATAAAGAGAGTATATTAGAGATTCCGAGTGTTGTGCTAATTTCATCCGATCGTAACTCATTCAAAACGTGATAGGTTAATCATTCGATATTATGGCTTATTTTCACTTAAGTAGAAGAGATACCTTCTCAAACTAATTCCTCTTTTAAAGAGGCAATTGCCTTTTGAATAGCAACTACCTCCTTTTATATTTCTTTTTACAAACCATCCAATATTTCTAGCAATTATTCAATTGGGATATCAATTACTTTGTTATATGGTTTCATGTAGTGGATGCCTTCAATATGAAGGGATTCAGGTTTTAACTTTGTATCAAATAACATAGTGCGTTCCTTCAACATTCGTCCATCCTGCTCTTTTTTCGTTTGGTTTACTGTTGTTTTTAAAGGTATCATTTCGTCCCCAGTTTGAATAGATACTCCATCAAGCATAACATCTACATCGGTAGCAATTCTTACTTCCACACCTTGTGAAGTGGTTGATACCCCTGTTACCCATAGTTCATGATCGTCAAGCTTCTTTAATTCATTATTAACTGTAGTGAGTGAAATCGTTTGTGCCAGTTTTTGATAACCTACAAATTCCTTCATCATTAGTTCTAATGAATCTACTTTTTCTGGCAATGCATCAAAGTCAATGTGGAATTTTTTACCTGTTAATGATGATTTACTCCCACTACCTATCATATCAACTGGCTTTCCATTAGCAATTAATTCAATTCCCGCTAATGAATTAGCTACTCGATCGAAATTCTCTACATCCAACGATCCATCAATAACTGTCAATGTCGGTGTAGCTGTTATCGAATGAAATGTAATCTTACCCTTATCAACTTTCACCGTTTCTCTGATCGACTGTTTAATTTCAGTTTGCATAGCTTTATTTGGGTTATAAGAAAATGAAATACTATCTTCAAGCAGCTGACCTGTTTTTGACTTTTCCATAAGATGAACCGTTAATTTTTTAGAAAAAGGACTAACAGGCTCAAAATTCATTGACCCTTTAATCTCAGTACCCGCTTCATTCAATACAGATGTCCCACCATTCATGGATGAATCGGTTAAAAATCCTGTTATTTTTAAAGGGCTAAAAACGTCGAAACCTTCATCTGTAAATCCGTCTGGGTTAGTTAATGTATAATACATAATCATTTGATTTGCATCAGTCATAATACCGTTAATAATAAGTTTTGTGCCGTCCTCCAACATCTTTTTCTTTTCGATCATTTGTCCCATGCCTTCATCATTTAGTTCTTCCAATGTTCCTGAAATCAAATTATCAAAACCTAGTAACTTCTTACCATAGAAGGCAAAACCATTGTAATTAGTACCAATGATGATCATAAATAATAAGGCAATAGATGCTAGTTTCCAAATCGACACTTTTCTTTTCGACTTCTTTGAGGTAGTCGTATCCAAAGCTTTTCTTAATCTTGCTTCTAGTTCTTCTGGTGCTGTTATCGAATCAATTCGTTGTTTCTCTTCAGCCATTCGTTCCTCAAATTTATTCATCAACATCACCCCCGTAGTAATCTCTTAGTTTTTTCAAACCTTGAAAAACCCTTGATTTCACGGTTCCAATTGAGACATTTGTGATAGTAGCTATTGTTTGATAATTGAGATCATGAAAATATTTTAATTGAATCGCTTCTTTTTGATACTCATTTAAATGTAAGAACAACTGTTGAATATCAATTTGTTGTTCACTTTTAAGATAAGGATCACTGATAAATGCATGCTCCGATTCTTTCTCATTCGTTTTATTCCAATCATCGATTAACAACAGCTTTTTCTGCTTCCGAAGCAAAGTTTTACAATGATTAACCAATATTGTTTTGCTCCAGCTATAAAAAGATTCTTCTTTTTTGAGCTGACCGATTTTTTCATATAAAGTTACAATCATTTCTTCCATCACATCCATTGCATCATGGGTATTTCCCATGTAGGTGATTGCAAGTTTAAAATAAACATCCTTTTCAGCCATTACTAATTGAAGCAATGCTTCTTTGTTACCTTTTTTCGCCCTTTTTACTAATCGAACGACATTCATGCCCTCACCTCTCTTCCTCTATATGAGTATAGTTCGTGGCAAAAAGTTCATTTTTATTAAAAGAAACTTTTTATATTAATTAGATAGTCCAATAGCTTAAATTTCAATAGAAAAACATCAACATGCTAAAAAGCCTTCCAATTTATAGTAAAGGAAGGCTACACTATTAAATCACCACAATAATTATCACATATTTTTAATGTTTGCAGATATACTTTTTCCTAATGATGTAGCTACTCCATCCATACTTATCGAATTATTTTTCTCCCGATATTCTTCTAATTCTTGTTCGCCTTTATTGACAGCCCACTGTTTCAAAGTATCCCGCTCACCATCGTATGAATAAAATGGTACACTAAATCCACATGACGTCTTAACCGTTTCAATCTTTGCATAAATAATTTGACGAGTGCCAGGAAGAATGTCAAAATGTTTAACCAACTCTACCCATTCAGCAGAATCTGGTAATACCACCCGACCTTTACCGTAAAGACGTAAAATCATCGGAGCACCTTCAAAAGCCAAGAACATAAATGTTAGTCTCCCATTTTCTTCTAAATGTGCACTTGTTTCATTTCCACTCCCAGTTAAATCAAGGTAGGCAACTTCCGTTGATGAAAAAATCCGAAGTACATCGTGTCCTTTTGGAGAAATATTAACATGTCCGTCAGCTGCTAAGGGTGCTGATCCCACAAAGAAAATCCGTTGTTTTTTTATAAATTCTTCGTGTTTTGAATGTAATGAAGAATAAACTTTCCCCATAAAATTTTCCTCCTTGTCAAATTGAAGTTCGTATTCAACTACCATTCTTCGTCACTTTGTATAAAGAGTTTAGGTAACCTATACTTTTCTATTTTTTAGCCTTTCACACCTACTACCTCCGTAAATTGGTTTGACATGAATTTTCTTAAATGAATGCGCTGATCCTTGACTACTCTTGGTCACTTTGATTTCTAATCGTGTTTATTCTCGTTATCAAATCATTTGGTTGATCTGACCTGAAGACAACAGTTTTTACGTACTTTTTCCTCCCATAAGATCCTTCCATTAAAACAGGATCATTTAAGAAAAGTTCGTATTGCGGAGAATCTATATTTAACAATGAATAATACGTATCCTTCGGAACTTTTGTGCCAATACCACCTTGTTCAGCATGTTTTATCTGGTCGATATTTTTTATATTCAATTCAATCCTACTCTGATATCCAAGACGAATAATTAACATGTCTTGTTTAATAAAGTGTGGTAATAATTTGACAGAATTATAGAGTCCCACCATATAAAGGAACGCGTACATATTTAATACAGTAAATATCCAGGCAGCAATTTCATTCCATAATTGAATAAGAAAATGAAACAACACTCCTTCTACTAAAATTAAGCTTGAAAATACTATAACGATGATTTTTATTTGTGAAGTTAGATGATAAGAATAAGTCTCATCCATTTTTATGGTTGGCTTTTTGAACCATACCAATATTGAATAGTAGAATACACTAAGTTCTGTTAGTACAGTCTCTAAAATAAAACCCTTTCCTAATTTCGGTTCAAGAGACATTCTCATACCTTCAAGAAAGGATTAACTCTCCTTTGGATGAATGTCTTTATAACGGAAAAAACTTTTAGTTATACTATACAAAATAATACAAATAATACTAACTTCTATTACAGGTAAAAGCCAAACTAACATTCTGTTAAGGAAATCTCTGTGAAGGGAAGGAATACTAAAATAAGCAGCAGCTAAACAAAGAATAAATGATAAATAGGCTACTATTTTTGGCATAAATCTAAGGCGTATCAACAATAAGTAGATGATCAGTGGACATAATAAAATTAAAATAATTGTGATTAAAACAACGATAGAACGACTAACGGTATTCAAACGTACGATATAATAGCTACTAATGAATATGACGAACAACAATAGAAGTAAAATTGGTATTTGTAACTTTTTTATATGCTGTACCCACCTTTCGCTTATATTTCTATAACTAACTATTCCGCTTAATAAGGTACTGTTTAAGTGAGAAGATTTTATAAATGGTTCATATAAACATTAACATAAATTCCCATTTCAAAAAAGACTTTTCAAAATGGATTACTTCATGTGTTAATCTAGCTTTGATATAAAAAAGTTCTTACTTTCAGCCTTTTTTAACAAATTCAGACTTTAGCTTCATAGCACCAAAACCGTCAATTTTGCAGTCAATATTATGATCTCCTTCAACCAAACGAATGCTTTTTACCTTTGTTCCTATTTTTAAGACCGATGAACTGCCCTTTACTTTAAGATCTTTAATGACTGTAACAGAATCACCATCATTTAATTCATTTCCGTTAGCATCTTTGATAACCTTCGTTTCTTCCCCATTTTCATTTTCTGTTTCTAAAGACCACTCATTTGCACATTCTGGGCAAACAAAAAGGCTCCCATCCTCGTACGTATACTCTGAATTACATTTTGGGCAATTTGGTAAATCAACCATTTGTTCATTTCCTCCATTCAATACTTTTATTTTCAAAAGCCATCCCTAATATTGTCATAATGTACGCAAATTGACAAATCCTCTATGATTCTCCTAGAAGACCTCATTTTCCAGGCGACATTTCAGAGGAAATTTTTTAACAGATTTCAGTTGCGAATTTTCAAACGTCAACCTAACTATATCTGGCATTTCTAGTTCTTCCCAAAAAGAAAAATCATAATAACGATCAAAATAATTCATGATTAAAACCATCATATTCCCATGACTTCCTACCACAATATTTTGACCTTCATACTTTTTTAAGAGTTGTAGAGTTTCCTTAATCCCTCTTTTTTGAGCTAGGTTATTTGATTCTCCACCTGCTAATGAAAAGTTAAAATCCTCCCAGCTTTTCGTTACAACTAAAAAGAAATCATCGACAGGTTGTTCAGATAATTTCCTCTCTTTAAAGCTGTCTTTTATTATCATTTCTTTGCCAATTAAATTAGCTATACCTTCCACAGTTTGAATGGCTCTCATGTATGGACTCGAAACAACGATATCTATCTTTTCGTTTCTTAACACTTTAGTTATTGTTTCTGCATCAGTAAAGCCTTTTTTAGATAAGGGTCTTCCTAATTCATCAGGTGTATAGGTAGAATGAGCATGTCTTACAAAGTACAAATTCGTTTGCACGTGTTTTCGCTCCTCCTTTTTATATCGTATTCAATCTATTTTTCTATCCCTGCTATGATTTATAAAAGCCCACCTAGTTGAACAAGGTGAGCAATATACCTGATAATAGAGTGAACCTGCTGACGAATCGATTGTTTCAATAATTGTGAGATTATCCGTTTACAATCTTCTTCTTTTCTCCGGTTTTATTTAACAGGTAACCTGTTATAAAGATTACGATTGATAAAATCAGAATACTTGTTAAACGATTTAACCCAAGGTTTCCTTCTAATTCATTTAAAATTCCAGAATACACACCAGCCATGATTGCCAGTAATATTAATTTATTTGTCTTCATAAAAGATCTCCTACCGTTCCATGATTCGATGTAAAATATTTGTGTTGACGCTTCAACATTCTATATAAAATGGATGAAGATCTTCGTTTAAACAATACTCTATCCTTTGTTTAAAGTTTTTCCAAGTGACCATTTCTAGGGCTTTTTCAATTGGGAAATAACCTACTTCTAAACTCTCTGGACTAGTTGTTAATTCTCCTCCAATTGGTTTTCCTAAAAACAAGGTATTACATACAGAACCACTTACATTTTGGGATATTCCACAAAACTTTATGATCTCAATATCGATACCAGACTCTTCCTTTGTTTCCCTGATTGCAGCGTTCTTTATTGATTCACCCACTTCAACCTGTCCACCAGGCATTTCCCACCCTCTACGTGGTCCTTTAATTAGTAAAAGTTCGTTTTTGTTGTTTACTATAATCGTAGCAGCTGAAACAATATGTTTTGGTGTCGTCATAGTTTCTAACCTCCATTATCATTAGATTCCTTCTTCTATGTTGGTAAAGAGAAAACGGACATCTTTTACATGGCGAACAAATACCCAAAATAAAGGCTTCTCATAATTAAATTTCAACCTCTTCTAACTCAATATTATTGGACCTTATCTAAGAGCTAAAGTCCATATAATGAAGTTTGGAGATATAACCATTATGAGCAGCCCTTCTAAATCTAAACAATTAAAGCTTCGAAAACTCTTCTACCAGCTCTGTAAATCGTTTTAACGAATTTTCGATTGGGTATGGAGTCGTTAAATCTACTCCTGTCTTTTTTAACAATTCCAGTGGATAATCGGAACTACCGCTTTTTAAGAATTCATGATAGGTATCCAATGTTTCTTTATCACCATCTAAAATCTTTGTTGCTAAATGGATCGCAGAGGCAAAGCCTGTCGCATATTTGTATACATAAAAAGGTCGATAGAAATGGGGAATTCTTGACCAACCGTATTTTACTTCATCATCAAACACAACATCATCACCGTTGTATTCCCTGAATAACTTTTCATAGGTTTGATTAAACACTTCTACATTTAATGGCATTCCTTTTTCAGCCATTTCATGTGTTTTCTTTTCAAATTCAGCGAACATAACTTGTGTAAAGAATGTCCCTTTGAATTGATCAATGAAATGATTCAATAAATGCTTACGAACTTGTGGGTCAGATTCATTGTTTAATAAATAATTAATTAATAGAACTTCATTAACTGTTGAAGCCACTTCAGCCACAAAAATACTATATCGTGCTGTAATTTGTGGTTGGTGTTGTGAGCTCAGTTTACTATGAACACCATGACCACATTCATGAACTAACGTAAATAAACTATCTAAATCATCCCGGTGGTTTAATAGAATATACGGATGGACTCCGTAAACGCCTAGATTATAGGCACCAGAACGCTTGCCCGGTGTTTCTCTGACATCAATAAACCTAGAATCTTTAAATTCTTTTAGTGCGTCTAAATAGTTATCACCTAGTGGCGACAATGCTTTACACATTGTTTCATAGGCTTCTTCATATGAAATTACTGGCTTTACATCACTTACTAAAGGAACACTCATATCATATTGGCGAAGTTCTTTCAATTGTAACTTTTCTTTGCGAATCTTCGCATATTGATGCAGTGGTGCAATATTTTTTTTCGTCGTTAAAATTAAATTCTCATATACCTCTTTTGGTACCTGATCACCGAATAATGATTTTTCTAGTGCTGACGGATATTGGCGAATTTTTGAGATCGTGACATTATTTTTAATCGCTGCAGAAAGGGTAGAAGCTATTGAATTCTTTAGTTGAAGATAAGGTTGATAATAGGCTTTGTATGCTTCCTTTCGTTTTTCACGGTCTTCATCCTCGATTAATTTTGAATACATGCCCCTCGTTAACTCAACCTTTTCGCCATTATCCTTGGTCACATCGCCAAATTTAATATCAGCATTATTGATCATCCCGAATGTATGACTAGGGCTTGAGATCGCTTCTCCTAATTGCGAAATAAGCTCCTCTTGTTCTTTACTCAATACATGTTTCTTATAGCGAAAGGACTCTAATAAATCTTTTTCAAAATAGGTTAATCGTTCTTCTGAACTTATGTATTTCTTTAATGTTTCTTCCTCTAAGCTTAATAGAAACGGCATAAAAAACGCTGTACCAGAACTTACTTTTACACTAAGCTGTTTTGCTCGATCTAATAATGATTGAGATTTAGTTTCTCTCGTATCCTCATCAACATTTAACATTGCATAGGCAAATAGCTTGTTAAAAACGAATGATAATTCTTCGTTTAGATTCAAATAGTCGAATAGAGACTGTCCATCTTTTATTTCACCATCAAATGCCTTTAGCTTTTCCGACATCTTTTCTATAGAAAGAAGATCTTCCTCCCATTTACTTATTTCTGGGTATAGATCAGTGAGATCCCATTTTTCATTAATTGGTACTTCGTTTCTTGACGTGTAAGATTTCATCAGAAAACTCCTTTTATTGTTTTTTAGTTAAGCATGGCTCTTTTCGTTTATTAATTTCGAAGGTAGATTTAATATTTATCGTTAAAATCTACATTTTTACAGACCTAGAACTACAAACTTTTAGGTAATTCTTTAATCAATGACTCTTGAAACCATTCCTCTGCATTTCTTACATTTACCTTCCAATATAAGTCCGTGCTTTTCAGTCTTTGACCGTATAGTTCTCTATTTTAACGGTAGTTTTACAAGTTGAACACCATACATTTTGTTCTAGTTTTCGCAGTATATCCACTGGGATGGACATCCACTTCCTTTTAGCAACAAGTGAGATGACAACATCTTGGCTTGCAATGATTAAGCTCTAATTCAAGCAACTTTTTATCTTTTGACCCTGCAAGAATTTTCGCAAGCATCGCTCTACCGCCACTCATAATTAAGTCATCTGCACCTCTTAAGATAATCTTAATTTCATTGAGTGACAATGATTTTACGCCATTAGTTTCCAATGAATATTTAATTCTATTTGTTTTTTTACCCATTGTATTAAATCTCTCTTTCTCTACATAATGAATGTTATAAAAGGCTCTTTTCTTATAGCCTTTTATAAAAATGCCCTTTCCCTATATTATTGCCCTATATTATTTATATGTAAGAGTCTTTTTATTAAACATCTTCTTTGATACAACTTGCCATCAATCTATATCTACTACCTTAAACATTCAACAGCAATCCGAAAAATCCTTTTTCCTGTTATCGTTTACAATTAATTGTGGACATTCAAGAGAATTGTCATTAAAACATCTTAAAGCTTATTAATATCTACTATCTACATAATAGTAAAATAACTTATGACTCTCATTGGTATATTGCCTTTTATTTATGTATAGTAGCTTGTTGCTTTGTTTTCATTTGGGATTATTTTTTTCGAATGATATATTCAGAGTTATGAGAAGTTCAACCTCCATGATCGATCAATTCTTTCGTGGGATAGGAGATACGAAAACACCTATGATCAGTGCCATTATCGGGAATGTAGTCATGGCTTTTTAATATACGGGTTAACATATGGTAACTTTCGACTTCCTGAAATAGGGTTAGTCGGTGCTGGATTTGCTTTGTTAGTTGGCGAAATACTGACCCTGCTTTTTGACGGACTATTAAACTTCTATGCTAGTGGTCTTAGGGGAATTGGCGATACCTCCTTCCTATTAAGGACCTCTCTCATTCTTATCTGGTTGTTATTTAATCCATTTAGCTACGTTTTAACGTTTGTACTCGACCTTTCTTTTTAAGTCCTTTTGTTCATGTTCATTTACAATAAAAAAGGGTCGCCTCTTTTTTCACATGATATTAACTGTTTTGATAAATGAGGAATGAAAATAAGCTTTGATATAATTATTTAAAACACCGTCTGAATAAGTGACGGTGTTTTGATATTTAAAAGCATACTTAAACAATTTCATTGTGATCAACCCCACTTTTACTTTAGGTTGGATCCCTCAGAATATCGAGTAATTTTTGTGCCAGGATAGTAAAACTGGAGAATCTCTTTATATGTTTTTCCTGATTCCCCCATTACATTTGCCCCCCATTGGCTCATCCCCACACCATGCCCGTTTCCTCTTCCTGACATTGTGTAAATCTGATCTCTATAAATTAGGGAGTCAATCAAATAGCTTTTAAAATGAGTTCCGCCAATCATAGGGCGTATCTTATTTAACTGGACTTCATTAAGTGAAAATTCTTCGAATAAGACGGTCCCATCTAGTAATCGATGTAAAAACTCTACCTTAATCGATCCTTTGTCACTTCGTCTAGAGGACAGTTTTTGTTCAGTTAACTCAAACCTAGGAATAGCAAGGATTTTAATATCGCCTGGATAACCATTCTTTTGAAGATATTTTTTCATAGATAAAGCGATGTCCTGGTCCTTTTCCACTGTTTCATCCCACCAATTTGGGTGATCCCAGTTTACTTCCTCCAGATTGATTTGTGTGCGGTTAAAACGGAATTGCCAAGGTTGAATTGGGTCAAATGGGTCTTCTTTTATTGGGAAGTATACCATTGGTTTCCCCTTCCACACATGGGCATTGTTTTCAGTAATTCCCCCATTACTAGCAGAATAAAAGGCATCAATTAGCTGATTATTATGGGTGATGACCTCATCGGATGTTTCTGCAACTGCTTTTGTCGTGTTTTCATTCCAGGTGTATCCACCGTAAACTTGAAATTGTATGGTGTCATCAATCAGCTCTTTACTATGAGTAAAAGCATATGTTCGTGCGGCTAGTGCCTGTGCCTTTAACGCTTCAAGATCCCAAGTTGGAAATACCTCAAATGGGACGACACCTTTTAAATAATCCTCCATTGGCAACTGGTTGATTGGCCTAATGTTCCTTTTTTCCTCAACGACGATTTCCATCGCTCCTAAATACGGCCGGTCATTCACGTAGATCACATGGTTTTGATCATATGTTTCAGGAATTATCACAAGTGGATGATTAACCTTATGCTTCTTACCGTCTCCATCTAAGAAAAGTTCGCCCTTTTTTGCAGTTAAGAGATAGCGAATATCTTCTTTTAATGAAATAGTAGAATCAAGAGTGACATAATCTCCTTTCAAATGGAATTCAATCTTTTTCGTGTCTCCTAGATAATTAACTAATTTCACCTTTACTAGTTCTTCAGCGGCTATCTGAATTGGGTAAATAAAAGAAAAAATCAACAGGATAAGTAGAAATAAGTATCTCATATACCTAGCATTCCGTTATGAAAGGGAAATATTCCATGTTAATCATTGATAAAATAAACCATCATCTTCATCTGCACGATTTAGTAAACCTTCTAACTCTGAAATAAATGTCATTTGATGTTCACTTAGATTGGATGTAGGAATATTTGGTTCGGTGAGCTCTTTTTTCATGTGATACTCTTCAATGTTTAATTGAATGGTTAATGGTTCATTCACACCCGCTACATAGCCTTTTAGTATTTGTAAGGATCTCTCTTTATTCCCTGCTTCGATTGGTTCGTTCTCAGAGAAAATAAATTCCAGACCATATAATTCTTCTAGCTTTTCAACTGAATATAATGCATCTTGAAGTGCTTCATTTATTGATGTGAAATATATATGCGGATTACCTTTTATATTTTTTTCAATTGGATCACCTATCTCAACTGAATAAACAATCGCCATTTTGCACACCTCATTTTCTTTGCGTTTACGTTCATCCTTCACGAATATTCCTATTTTTAAACGAAAAACAAAGAAGTTAGATACAAAAAACACATCTGTATTGGTTAACAGATGTGCTTTTTTGTCAATCGCTATTTAACAATAAGGTTCAACTATTGCCTTAATTCTCTTAATTCCTTCCCATAAACTACCGGGACCATCATATACTAATGTTATTGGTCCATCATAATCACTGTTGCCAACAAGTGCTAAAGCCCTTTCATATTCTGCTTTATTAATTTGACCATCATCATCATAATTCGCTTTTGCATGTACAGATTCAGCGTATGGCAATAGAGTTTCAATTGAATGATATTTATCTACTGGTTTAAAGTTGCCAAAATCAACGGTTAAACCGATTTCACCTTGATGAAAATTTATCAATTCAAGACAATTTTCTTTCGTTGATGCGAGTGGTTTAAAATTCTCTGTTACAATACGAACACCAGTCGGTTCAGCATGATGAACAAGTTGTCTAAAGCTAATTTTTGCAGATTCAAGCGCATTGTGGTTGTCGGGTTGTCCCTCTCCAGCAACGACACGAACACTCTTTGCACCAACTATAGCTGCAATATCAATCCACTTTTTAATAAATTCGATATCAGATGTTCTCCGGGTTGGATCCTCATTACTAATATCGCCATAGTCAATAAGCAAGCAATGAAACGTAACACCTGACTTTTCAAAGGCATCCCTCAAATGGAGTAAATACTCCTGTTCTGTACTAGGAAAATGAAAGTGACAAACCTCCAAAGACTGAAAATTTTCTTCTGCGAGAATATAAGGCAATTGAAGCAATGTCGTGTTTTCAGGCTGATCTTCTATTCTTGTTGCTTGCGATTTGGCATTTTCATCCCAATATGTCCAGCGCAATGGACCTAACTCTCTATGTAGGCTCCATGTGGTTAATGATAAATGTGACAATTTTTTTGTTCCTCCTTTGTTTGATAAAGAAAGCTATTTTCGGGTCGCATGTTTTTTTCCAAATATTCACTTCTATACGTATTTACCCTTCTAAGGAGTTGAGCAACCAACTTTTCGAAAAGAGACTTACAATAGGATTCAACAAAGCTGCTAGAGGTTCCTTCTTTTTGTTTAAATGTGAGAAATGAGAGATGTAAGTACTTTCAAAGTAACTCTTTCAGGTACTTCCGAATTAGGATTTAGAGGGAATGATTAGATCCCAAATGTTCAGCTGAAAAAAACAGTTGATTTAAAACATTTATGGGGAATTTACAAGTGATATGTCCAAATTTCAATCGATTTCGAACGAATGTAAAAAACCTCTTGCAAATAACTCCCACATTTAAATGCTAAAAAACGTGCGACTGCATTAACAGTACACACGTTCCATTACTATGTCATAGCTTAGATAATAAACATCCCAATCACTAATGCCACGACAAATCCGACTAAACCGATAATCGTCTCCATAATCGTCCATGTTTTTAATGTGTCCTTCACACTCAATCCAAAGTAACGGCCTACTAACCAGAAACCAGAGTCATTTACATGTGAAAGCACCGTTGCACCGGAAGCTATCGAAATAACCAACAAGCCAAGTACTGGTCCTTCTAATTCTAAAATTTGAATCAGAGGGGCCATTAATCCTGCAGCCGTTACCATTGAAACAGTCGCCGAACCTTGTGCTACTCGTACAACTGCAGCTATTAGGAATGCCAACGCGATTGGCGGTAGAGCCGATCCTGCCATCATGTTACCAAGTACTTCACCAACACCTGAATCGATTAATACTTGTTTGAAAACCCCACCTGCACCTGTTACTAGAATGATAATACCAGCTGGTTCTAACGCTTTTGTTGCAATATCTTGTACTTCTTGACGTGAATATCCACGTTTTGTTCCTAGGAAAATAAATGTTAGGATCGTTGCGATTGTTAAGGCAACAAATGGATGACCTAAAAATGTTAATATTTCTCTAGCGATAGCCCCTTCTTCTAGAAGAACCCCTGAAACCGTATTCAGTAGAATCAAAACTAACGGAATCATAATCAATGAAGCAATCAGTTTAAAGCTAGGTAATTCTTTATCATATTCAATTTCTTCAAGATTCATGTATTCAGGTACTAGAACATGAATTTTTTTCGAGATAAATTTAGCAAAAAGTGGTCCTGCTAAAATCATAGCTGGAATACCTGCAATGGTACCAAACAAAATAACCCAACCTAGATCTGCACCAATTAAATCAGCAACTGCGATAGGCCCTGGTGTTGGAGGAATAAAACTGTGTGTAACAGCTAGACCTGCTAATAAGGGAATACCATAGTATAATAACGACTTTCCTGTCTTCTTAGCTAGCCCATAAACAATTGGAACAAGTATGATAAAACCAACATCAAAGAATACTGGGATAGCTACTAGGAAGCCTGTAATTCCTAAGGCCCATTGTGACTTGTCCTCTCCAAATTTTTTGATTAACGTTTGTGCCAAACGTTCTGCTCCACCTGAAACTTCAAGCATCTGTCCGAACATTGCGCCTAAACCAACGACAACTGCAACAAAACCGAGGGTACCTCCCATCCCGTTTTGCATCGAGGTTACTACTTCATTTAATGGCATACCTGCTAATATACCAACAATTAAACTGACTAATAATAACGCAACAAATGCGTGTAATTTCGTTCGGATGACTAAATATAATAAAATAAAAATTCCTGCTAAAGCAATGAGTATTAACATTTGATCTGACATATAGACACTACCTCTCTAGTTGATAAACTATTTTCTATGTTATTAGTCCCTTTTTTCAATCGCATGGCCACCAAATTCATTACGCAGTGCAGCGACAACTTTACCAGAAAATGTGTCTGACTCCAATGATCGATATCTCATCATCAATGCCATCGTGATCACTGGTGTGGAAGCTTGGAGATCTAATGCTGTTTCAACTGTCCACTTTCCTTCACCCGATGAATGCATAACCCCTTTAATCTCCTCTAGGTTTTGATCCTTCGAGAAGGCGTTTTCAGTTAGTTCCATTAACCAAGAGCGAATCACAGAACCATTATTCCACACTTTGGCAACCTTTTCATATTCAAAGTCAAAGGGACTTTTTTCTAAAAGATCAAACCCTTCAGCGATCGCTTGCATCATACCGTATTCAATTCCATTGTGCACCATCTTTAAGAAATGACCACTTCCTGCTTGTCCAGAGTAAAGATAACCATCTGTAACAGTAATGTCACGGAAAATTGGTTCGATTTCAGTGAATACTTCTTGATTTCCACCAATCATAGTACATGCTCCATTACGAGCACCTTCTACACCACCACTAGTACCACAATCGAAAAAGTAAACTCCGACTTTCTCACTTTGCTCATTTCTTTTAATCGAATCTTTATAATGAGCATTTCCCCCATCTATGATTCTATCTCCTTCATCTAAGATAGAAAGAACTGTCTCAAACACAGATTGTGTGGCATCACCAGCTGGTACCATTAGCCAAACTGTTCTAGGTTTGGATAGTCTGTTAACCAATTGTTCAATTGTCTCAGCAGTTTTTGCACCTTCTGCGGAAATTTTTTTCATCGACTCTTCATTTACATCATTCGCCACCACAGTATATTTCTTTTCTAGGAGATTAAGAGTTAACTGATAACCCATCTTTCCTAGTCCTATCATTCCAATTTCCATGACAATCATCCAATCTTGTACGAAATAAAATTTCTTGATATCTTTATTATAAGAAAAAAAATTCTTTTTGCAAGCGATTCCAGAAAAATATTTTTTCTTTTCTCTATTTCTAGTATAATAAAAAGAAAGCCCTATCAGGAGAGATATAGATGAAAAAAACACAACAACCTTGTCTAGTCAGTGTTCGTAACCTCTATCCTAAATTCAGTGTCACGGAAAGAAAGATTGCTGACTATATCTTAAAATATCCGCATAAAATTATTCATTCTTCAATAAATCAATTAGCAGAGGATTTAAACGTGGCCGATTCTACGGTATTTCGTTTTTGTAAACGGATTGGCTATAAGGGCTATCAGGCGATGAAAATTGCTCTAGCATCTGAAATTGTTTCTCCCTTACAGGATATTCATGAAAGCATCAATGAAGGAGATTCAGCAGATACGATTGCTTCAAACGTCTTTCGCGCAAATGTAAAAACAATTGAAGATACATTAATGATCTTTAATGAAGAACAAATGCAGTCAGCTGTTGATTCAATCCTTGCTGCTGATTCGATAGAATTCTTTGGAAGTGGTGGTTCAAGTATTATAGCAATGGATGCTTACCATAAATTAATACGTACCGGATTAAGAGTGCATTCGGTTATTGACACTCATTTCCAGCTCATGTCAGCCTCTCAATTAAAAGAAACGGATGTTGCCGTATTCATTTCTCATTCTGGCTCGTCAAAGGATATTTTGCATATTTTAAATGTAGTTAAATCCACTGGCGCAAAGACGATTGCAATCACTAACTATGCAAAATCACCATTAAGCGCAGCCGTTGATATCCCGCTTTATACGGTTTCTGAAGAAACTGAGTTCCGCTCTGAAGCTCTATCATCACGGATTGCTCAGTTAACCTTAATTGATGTCATCTATGTAAATATCCTAATGAAGAGAGGAATCGAAGGTCAAACAGCTCTTAAAAAGATGCGTGAAGCGATCACTGTTAAACGGATTTAAATAGAAATCACCTTATTGAAACATTCTTAAAAAAATCTATGGACCCAAAAAGGCATTGTTCAGAGTAACAATGCCTTTTATTTTATGAACAAAAAGATAGTAGCCTTGATTAATCCTATTCTTTTGACAAGTTAATCTATAAATTCCAGCCTAAAATTTATCATTTGGCAGTAACGATTTTTAAGGTAAATTTAGCCTTACCTTTATTTACTCATCTTTATATTTAATCTTGTACACCTTCCTAACCTCTGTATCAAAAGAGATTAAACGTTCATTTATCTGGGAAATCTTAATTGGTATTCTGTCACACTCAATTGTTAAAGAAGAATCAGAAGCTAATGTACAGCGATTACCTTGTTGTGATAATATTGTCGCCTTGAGTAGTTTGCTATTCTTCCAATTCAGATCCACGACAAAGCCTCCACGTGCACGAATACCACGAATTCTTCCGTAGGCCCATTCGTTAGGTAATGCAGGTAGAAGTTCGATTTTCCCACTATGAGATTGGATGAGCATTTCAGCAATGCCTGCTGTGAAACCAAAGTTTCCATCAATTTGGAACGGCGGGTGGGCATCAAAAAGGTTTGGATAGACACCTCCGACTTGGTGATTTTCGGGATTATCATTCACAATCTTAAGCAAATTTGTAATGAACTTCATGGCTCTGTTTCCATCTTTAAACCTTGCCCATAAATTCATTTTCCAAGCTAAGCTCCACCCGGTACCAACATCTCCTCTTCTTTCTAGAGATTTTCGTGCAGCAGCATATAGTTCAGGTGTATCTTCTTCGGTAAGCTGATTTCCTGGGTATACCCCAAATAAGTGGGATACATGTCGATGCTGATGATCTTCATCTTCCCAATCCTTAAACCATTCCTGAAGCTGACCATGCTTCCCAATTTGCAGTGGAAATAGTTTTTTCAAAGAATTCTTTAGCTCATAGCAAAATTCGTCATCTACCTTTAATGCAGTTGCTGCAGAAATACAATTTAAAAAAAGATCTGTAATGAGAGAAATATCCATTGTAGTCGCTTTGCTAACCGCAGATAATTGTCCATCCTCTGTTCTAAATTTATGTTCAGGTGAAGTTGAAGGTACGGTCACAAGTGTTCCATCCTCATCCTCTACTAACCAATCTAAACAAAACAGTGCTGCTTCTTTCATGATAGGATACGCCCTATCTTCTAAGAACTTCATGTCCTGTCCGAATGAATAATGCTCCCATAAATGTTGACATAACCAAGCAGCTCCTAGCGGCCAAAACGCCCAAACTGGATCACCATGTCCAAATGCACCAACTGGGGCAGATTGTCTCCATAAATCAACATTATGATGGGCTGTCCATCCTCGGCATCCATAATTTACTTCAGCCGTATTCTGTCCTGTAGTAGATAAATCTTCGATCAGATCAAATAGTGGCTCATGACATTCTGTTAGATTGCAAGTTTCTATCGGCCAATAATTCATTTCGGTATTAATATTTATCGTCCAGTTACTACTCCACGGTGGCTGCAGAGATTCATTCCAAATCCCTTGTAGATTTGCAGGTTGAGTTCCAGGCCTTGAACTAGAAACCATTAAATAACGACCATACTGAAATAATAACTCAATAAGACCAGTATCCGTTGCACCATATTTTTCAATTCGTTTATCGGTTGGCAAATCATTCGTTTCTTTAATTGTGGATCCTATTTCAAACGAGACTCTATTCATTAATGCTTTCATATCATGAATATGTGTATCATAAATAGCTTTATATGTTTTTGTCATTGCCATATATAAATGATTGTTTGCTATTTTAGAAGGGTCTCTTTCCTCTATTATTGGCATTTGTTCAAAGCCATTAAAACTTGTAGCAGCAGAAAAAAACAGAGTTACTCCTGTAGCTTCCTGTACATGAATACCATTCTTATCAATTTGAAATGAGCCATCATCCATCTTGACACTTAGTTGTGCTTCAAAGACTATTGCCTTAGATTCCTCATGTTCTCTATGAGTCATTTGTTCAGCCACGTAGTAGTTAGGATCTGTATTTTCTGGGCACTTACCGTTGAGAATGAACCTCTCATTTAGATGTGATACTTCAGAGGATAACAAACTAGTTAAAGTAGCTCTGAAATCTAATGCTCCTTTTTCACTTGAACTAAGGCGGACAACAATGACTTGGTCAGGAAAAGATGAGAAAATTTCACGAGTATAGGTTATACCATCAACAGAATAAACCACTCGTGCTATACCCTCTTCGATATCAAGCGACCGTTCATAGGAATCTACTTTTCCGACTTTACTAAAATGTAAATGAAGATCGCATAGTGGTAAATAACTTTGTGTATAAGGTCCTAACATCTCTTTACAAAGTTGATCAGCTTGTAGATAGTCTCCCTTAAATATCAAGCTTCTAACCTTTGGTAAAACTTCTTTTGCACGAGGATTATTCCAATCCTTTGGACTACCAGACCATAGTGTATCTTCATTACATTGGATACGTTCTTGCTCCACGCGACCAAAAATCATGGCCCCCATTCTCCCATTCCCAATCGGTAAAGCATCTGTCCAGTTCTTTGCTGGTTCTTGATACCATAATCTCACGTTAATCAACTCCTAATTTGGTCCTACATTCAATTAATGATTTGTCTGCCACTATCTACTTATAGTTAAAATACCTACCTATGATAGAATCTTTTAGTCATAGGTAGGTTTCTTTTATCTGATGAAGAAACTAATCTTTACTATATTACTGGTATTTACTCAAATGCTCCTTTTACCTTTTTATATTTTTCATTTGCCCATTTCTCTAATTCTTCTAAACCAATTTTTTCTGCTTGTTTAACCATATTGTTAAATGCCTTTTCTGCTTCTTCATCTGATTTGGCTAAAAATACTTTTGCTTCTTCATTTGTAATCATATTTTCAATATTCGTTGCTATTACTTGCTCTTTAGAATCGGCTTTTGGTTCAACCAGTCCAACCGCTGGCTTCCATTCGGCAATACTTGTGAAAACCTCTTGGGCTTTAGTTGTTTCTGAGTCTGGTTGGTAATTGAATAATGCTTCTGATACTGCACTACCACTTAATAATCCCCACCAATAACTACCTTTCTGCTGTTGGAGTTTCTGATCTTGCTTATCAAAGGTAAACTCTGGGTAACCTTCATTATTCCAATTCCAATCTTTCCCTTCAATACCCCAAAATGCTGTTTTATTCCCATCGTCAGAGAAAAGATATTCCATAAACTTTATCGATGCATCTGGATTTTTATTGTTTTTTGTAATAAAAACCCCAGACCATCCAGAGTTATATTGGTAGCTCTTAGCATCATCAGTTAACATGTTTGAAAGTTGAATAAAGGTAAAATCCTTATCTTCAATTTCAGCGTTTAATCGATCAGCACTATTTGTCATCCAAGAATATGCAAATGCTTTACCACCAGTAACTAGTTGTTTCGCTTGATCTTCACTTTTATAGGCATAATTTTCAGCCAGAATATAACCCTTTCGATATAACGTGTTCATATATTTATACATTTCTAGTAACTCTGGTTGTCTTAAAGCATGCATCAGACCCCCTTCTTTTTCAACGAATCCATCGATAGCCGCACCAAATTGAGTTGCAAAATAACCCTTTGTCCAGGTTGGTGTTATTGCAAAAACCAGTGGCGTCATATCTGGAGATGTTTCTTTTACCATCCCTAGTACATGATCTAAATCTTCTAGATTTTCAATTTTCGGATCTCCTAATTCTTCTAATAAATCCTTTCGTAGTGCCAATCCCGGACCACTTATAAGTGCTTTCCCTTCATGTTCAGCCCATTCATCTTCAGGAGAAAAATTGTTTCGTATGGTATAAAACTTTCCATCTGAAGCAGTATTTGCACCTATTTTGTCGGGGTGTAAGCTGAAATCAGGTGCATGTTCTTTAATTAATTCATCCCATGGATAACTTAAATTAGGATCAGACAATCTTTGGAACTCATTACTTGTATAAATTAAATCTGGTAAATCACCTGATGCAATCATTAGTGGTAATTGTTTTTCATCTGTCGCTACAGTAATATTTAATTTGACTCCTGTTTTAGTAGTGATTTCTTCTGGAATCTCACCTGAAAAATCTTTTAACGGCCACCATGAATGATCTATAAACATATCTAATTCAACAATATCATCGGTAGATCCTTCTATATTTGGCTGTTTTTCTGAAGAACTGCTTGAATCCTCTGCTGTTGAATTCCCCTGTTGACTACAACCGACAATCATAAAAATGCTCAATAATAATACAAACGATATAAACCACAATTTATTTTGCTTTATTCTCACTCGAAATCCCCCTTTAATAGATGCTTTGTACCATTTATCTTAAAGCGTTCTTGCTTTAAAATCATTTACCCTTTAACTGAACCAAGCATAATTCCTTTTACAAAATGCTTTTGTAAAAAAGGATAGATACAAATGATTGGCGCTATCGCAATAACCATCGCTGTTACCTGAACCGAGAATTGGGTAACAGTTAATGACGCTGTAAATTGGGCTGCTTGCGTATCAGTAGATATCATTGCTTGATTAATAACTTGGATCATTCGATAGGCAAGTGTTCTTAAATTTTCATCTTGAACAAAATAAGCTGAATCTAACCAAGAATTCCAGTGACCAGTACCGACAAATAAACTCATTGTTGCCAACAAAGGTTTAGAAAGTGGTAAAATGATCTTCCCGAAAATTTGCAGTTCATTTGCACCATCCATTCTAGCCGACTCACCAAGTTCAGCAGGAATCTCTCTAAAAAATGAAACTGCGACCAAAACGAAGAATATATTTAGCATTGTCGGGATGATATAAACCCCAAATGTATTTAATAACCCTAACCCTCTTAAAACGACATAATAGGTAATAAGTCCTCCTGAGAAATTCATTGCTATAATGATGACCAGAAAATAAAATTTCTTAAACATTAAGTCCTTTTTTGCCAGACCATAAGCGACCATCGTCGTAAATAATACCCCTAGTAATGTTCCAATAACTGTCCTAACCACAGATACAAAAAATGCTTTGATCCATTGTGGATCTTTGAAAAAGAAAATATAGTTATCTAACGTAAACTCTCGTGGCCATAAATAAACGCCACCCATGATTGTGTCTTTTCCTTCATTTAAGGAAATAATGATAATATAATAGAATGGGTACAGTGTGACAATTGATATAAGAATGAGTAAAAAGTAGTTAACACTATCAACAATCCGATCTTCAGATGTTCTCCGTTTCAACACGTTCCCCCCTTAAAACAAACTTGAACCCGATACTTTTTTAGCTATATAGTTACTTACTAGAATTAAGGTAACAGAGATAATCGATTGAATAAGATCAATAGCCGTCGCAAACGCGAATCTTCCTTGTGCCAAACCAACATTAAACGCATAAGTCTGTATAATCTGTGAGGTATCACTGTTTAATGGATTTCCTAATAGAAATGCCTGCTCGAAATTAGAACCCACTAACCCTCCACCTAACATGTTTCCAATTGCTAAAATTAATACAATAATTACAGAGCCCTTAATTCCCGGTAAAGTAACATGCCATATTCTCTTTAATCGACTCGCTCCGTCCATTTCTGCTGCTTCATATAAGGAAGGGGCAATTCCGGCTATAGAGGCTAGAAAGATAATCGTCCACCACCCGGCTTCCTTCCAAACAGCTGTACTAATAGCTAATCCCCAGAAGGAATTAGGATCAGTCAATATTTGCAATGGTTCATCGATGATATGAAGTTTGAGAAGTAAATGATTAATCACCCCTGTATCAGTTGAAAAAAATGCAAAGGCGATTCCAACAACAACGACCCAAGAAATAAAATGGGGTAAATAGCTAACAGTTTGCACAACCCTTTTGAAATAAGTGTTATTTACCTCATTTAACATAATGGCTAACATAATTGGAATTGGAAATGTGAACACTAATTTCAAAATACTTAGCATTAATGTATTTCGTACAAGACTAGGAAAATTATAGTCTGCAAAAAATTCTTTGAAGTATCTTAAACCAGCCCATTCACTTGTAAAAATACCAGAGATTCCTGAAGTAATTTGATAATCTTTGAAGGCAATGATGATCCCAAACATTGGAGTGAAGGAAAATACTAAGAGAAATAGCAACCCCAGACCAACAAATAGGTGGAATGTGAATTCTCCCTTAAAGCGCTTCCAAATTGTTTTTTTCTGTATGTCTATCATGAGTTTATGACTAGAATGTACAGGATTTGATTTCATAAATTGGCCTCCTTTCTTTATATACATATACTATTTGAAAATTCCGTTACTTTATAGAGTCAAATTTCAAGGTGAAGTTGTCATTTTTTAAGATGGACAATTTTAAGAAAATTCTCGGTATGATCTAGGGGTTTGACCTGCATATTTTTTAAATACTTTATAAAAATGCTCTTTATTTTCATAACCAACCAGCAAAGCTACTTTGTGAATCGGAAGTTCCGTATTCCTTTTTAACATCTGCTTGGCCTTTTCAATTCGGAATGTATGAAGATAATGAATGAATTTTTCTCCTGTCTCTTTCCTAAACAAAGAGCTTAAATATGTTGGATGTAATTTCACGGATTCAGCTAATTGATCCAGACAGAGGTCTTGGTCATAATTTGTGTGAATAAAATCCAATACTTCTCTAATATGTCGACAATAGCTAGCCCCTTCTGTCTGCTTATGAAAACGATTTAATTTTGCATCTGCTTCACTAGCTAGTTCAAGGTAAAGCTTATGAATGATTGTGAGAATTTCAGTCTTGTTCAATGGTTTCAAAAAATAGTCAATTACTCCATACCTAAGGGCTTGAAGCGCATATTCGAAATAATCGTATCCGGTTAAGATAACGAAGTGGTTACATAGATGTAGCTGTTTCATGTTTTTTATCAATTCTAATCCCGTCATTTCAGGCATGTTTATATCTGTAATTAATAGATCTGGTTTAAAGGTCTGCGATTTTTGTAATGCTTCAACACCGTCATTTGCAGCCTCCAATTCTAGGTGTAATGAAGTGTCTCTTTTGAGGATCGTTATAAGTCCCTTTAAAATAATCGGCTCATCATCCACTACTAGTATCTTCATCTACCTAACTCCCCTTTTGTAATGTAAGTACACATCGGGTTCCTTCACCAAAGTTGCTATCAATTGTTAAGAATGACTTTTCTCCATTAAAAAGTCGGAGGCGTTCACTAACATTAAATAGTGCTAGACCACCATCATTTGTTTGAAATTCACTTATTTCTATATAGCCACTTAACATGTTGTTGATCATTTCCAGCCTTGGTTTTGAAATACCTTTTCCGTTATCAATGACTTCCACGATAATCATGTCCGATGTTTCTTTCACACGAATCATCAACTTTCCAAGACCACGTGATTTTGCCAACCCATGAACAAGACTATTTTCTACAATTGGTTGGAGAATAAATCGAGGACATAGAAATTGTTCTAAATGTAGTTCTACATCGACATCAAATTGATAGTGCAGTCTCTCGCCCATCCGTTTTTTATGAACTTTTAAGTAGTTTTGAACATGATGAAGTTCTTCTGCTAAGCTTGCTTCGTTTTTTTTAGGGGAAAGACTATATCTCATTAATTCGCCAAAGGTATAGGCTATTTCAGATACTTCTACATCATTATTAACCTCAGCGAGCATTCTTATTGTTTCGAGTGTGTTGTAAATAAAATGTGGGTTTATTTGTGATTGTAAAGCTAAATATTCAGCTTCTTTTCTCATTAATTCTTCTGCTTGAACCTTGTTAACTAGATGCTCTATTCTCTTAAGCATTGAATTATATGAAGATGTTAAATAGCCAATTTCATCACGTTCACTAGAAGCTATATACTCAGAAAAATTATTCCTATCAATTGTCCGCATATGAGTAGCTAATCTAAGAATCCTTCGAGAAATAGAAGTAGACAGTAAATAATAAACAGCTGAAAGAGTAAGCAAAAGAAATAGGAGAATAAACAATAAATGATTCCTACCATTCTTGTAATCAGCGAATATTGTATCGGCATTTCCTATTTTAATAAAGTAGGTACTTAAATCCTCGATGTAGATAGAGTTCACTAAAAGATCTTCTCCTTTGATAAAAAACTCATTATCATCAACATAGCTAAATTGTTTAAGTGCCCTCCTATTGATTGTTCGTTTTCTGATTGACTTATCACTTTCATATAGAATATCTCCTTCCTTTGACATCAGGATAATTGAATCATTATCTGGTTTACTTAGATTTGAGATAAAGTCTGCAAGTAAATGATTTTGGACAGTTGTTTTCAATATACCTAAATGCGCCGTATATGTTCGATTGTAAATCCTTTGATAAAAAGATAAAGTTGGTAGGATAGTAGACTGATTATTTGGGTCTACCTTCCAGTAACCCTCCCCATACGTTTTAGCGGGTAATTGTTTGTCTAATTTATTATGTTCTCGATCATCATGGATGATTTCTGGTGCATAGCCCTTTACATTATTTTGACTAACATAAACAGTTAAATTATCCGCAAAAGGTTGTGCTGTCAGGATTTGAGAAAACAAAGGTCTTATATCCTTTAAAAAGAAATAAATACTCTCACTATCTGATTCATGAAATCCACTCAAATACTCGATAAAGTTTGTATTATATTGCAGTAGTTGATAAGTAGATTCGACCTGAGCAAAATTAATTTTTAAATCACTATAGGACTTTTGTAAATATTGTTGTCTTTCCTTTGAATATTTCTCTATCCAATCATTGTAAAATTGATTATAAAAGAAATAACTAATCAATGAAAAAGGAATAAAAATAATAACAACATATCCGATGATTAATTTCTTTATAATGCTACTATTGGTAAGGTTATTCACTGCTTTTTTTACGGTTTTATACATCTTTTACCCACTTTTCTTCTTTCAGAAATCATTTGATAAAACGCTTACATTTATTTATCTAGCATCTATTTTAATATAGAATATCCAGCTTTTTAGTAGTCATTTTCAAGATTAACTGTTCTTTTTCACTTTTTAGTTTTAGAGGATTTTTTTGAGATTATTTTTCAATTAAATATAGCCTGCTTTCTAATATAGAAAACAGGCTTTTTTGCTGTAATTCTTTTTACTTAGCTTGTTTGATACTTGTTGTTCTTGTCAATTAGCGAATCGCAAGTTTACTATTTTGCACGACATCTAACCATTCTCTTGCGATTAGTTCATGTCCTGCTGGTGTTGGATGAACCCCGTCCCATAACCAAAAAGATGGTTCTGCGCGAGTGCATGCTTCATCAAAAGACTTTTGTAATGGTACAAATACAGCATTAAATTCGTCAGATAGAGTATGAGCGATTTCTTGATAGGTTTGCAATCGATCCTGCCAAGCTTCCCACTTCTCACTCGTAGCACCTGTATTAAGAATAAACGGTTCACAAATAACGATACCCGTTTCTGGTAGAACCTCTCTTGTTTCTGCTAACAAATGTCGATATGCTCGTTCAAAACGATCTGTCACTCCACTTGGTTCCATTGACATAGTTCGCCAAGCATCGTTAACACCAATTAAAAAGCTAATCAAATTCGGCTTCAAGCTAATCGCATCTTCATTCCAACGTGCATACAAATCAGATACGCGATCACCACTAATTCCCCTATTGATAAACTGAGGGTTCTTCTCTGCTAGATCATAGCTTAACTTACCAGAAATAATAAATGGATAACTGTCTCCAAGAAGATGACTTGGATCTTGATTACGTGACCGTGCTCCATCTGTAATCGAATCGCCTTGAAATAAAATGACTTGGTTATTGTCGTTCATCGTTAATACCTTCCTCTCTCTTAACCTGTTTACATAGTGGATTATGACAGAATTTATATTCAATATGTGTCGCATTTTGTAGAATCGCTTGGAAAAATATGATCGTATGAAAAAGCCCACTCCATTTCCTTCTGGTGAGGGGCTGATGATTAAGCGTTCACTATACATAGTGAGAGGTGGAAAACGAATCCTAAATGAAACAATTATTTTATTTTTTTACTTAAGCCATGCCAGCAATAGTCTACATTCTCAGCCTTTTTTGTTATATATTGTAAAAGCCAACCAGCGATGTCGCGTACACTTCTATCAATTTCATCCAATGGGACAATGCCCCTGCCCATTTCTAACAATATCAGAACAACCGTTGTACCAGTGACTTGTTCTGCATGACAGATTTCATCGATTTGACCAATGAAAAATAACCGAACCTCATCAAGGTTTGCGGAAATAGTGAGCTCCTCTTTGATCCACTTTTCCCAGCCCTCGAAAACAAGGACTGTATCTGGCTCGATCTGACGTTTCCAATTCGTGAATATAGCTTTATCATAAGCACTATGCCATGTTATTGTAGAATATCGTTGCCTGATAATTGATCTTTTTCCTGAATAGGCACCTCCAATAATGAGTTGCATAACCATTTCCCCCCTTGATGTTGAAGTGATAGCCGATAGCCCTTGGCATGTTGGATCGGTAGTTCCCATAATGTCTTAGTTACGGCAAATTTCATTAAAATAGCTCGAATGACTCCACCATGTGTCGAGATAAGTACGTTGTTTCTTGTCTTTTTCTTTAATAAAAGTAGTTCTTCTAGAAATGAAATGATTCGCTCGTTAAATTGTCCGGAGGTTTCTCCATTTGGTGGAGCTACCAGTTCCCAATCATTTAGCCACTTCTGATAGTAGCTATCATCTTTTAATTGTTCATAGGTCAAACCTTCCCAATCACCAAAATGAAGTTCCCTTAAACGTTGATCAATACAAACTTGATTTTTATCAGTTAAATATTGAAACGTTTCTAAGCATCGTTTGAGATCACTCGAATAGCAATAGTCAAATGATATCCTATTCATTGTATTTCGTAATGGATTTAATCTATGTAACTCACCTTCTAGCAATGGTTCATCAGAATGACCCAAGTACCTTTTTTCTTTATTCCAATTTGTTACCCCATGACGAACCAAGTATACATCCATAGAATGAAAAGTCCCCATAATTCTCCTCCTTCAATTGATGCACCGAGAACATCACCATTTATTCCTTTAAAATGTTTCATAATCCATGATCTGAGAATGAGAAAAAAGATGATATATGAACAAAAGATGATAAGCATCTGTGGAAAGATAAGTGTATATAGTAGAACAATTATCGTACTTAACCCTACTTGCCACTTCCCAATATGCTGCTTCCACTGAAAGGCTAGTCCCTCCTGCTTCATTACAGGTAGATGATAGAGTAAGTAAAGGGGAACTAAGCGACTGCATGCTGGAATCAGGATAATAAAAAGGACTAGCTCATGGAGTTTTATTTCTTGCTGTGAAATAATCGCAAACAACAATGCGAATTTCCATACAAGATGAAAGATGATGGTCAGTGCTGCAAAACTCCCCACTTGTGGGTCCTTCATAATTTCACGTTTTCTTTCTAGTGGAGCATTAGAACCCACTGCATCAGCTACATCCATTAATCCATCTAAATGGAGTCCACCTGTTAGAAACACCCACAGTGTTATCAGGACCAACGCAACCATCCATGCAGGTATAAACGACTCCGTTAGCGTTAATGTCAAAGCTAATATACTTCCAATAATTAGACCAACAATTGCAAAGGATGATAATGCCCCTTTAATTGAACCTTTTTCCCATGGACACTCAATTGGAATTGGAATCCTCGTTAAAAATTGTATCGATAAAATAAACCCTTGAATAGTTTGCTTCATTTGATCACCCCTTCCATTGTATTGGAATTCCAGCGATTACTTGAAAGACTGATTCTGCGTTTGCGGTAATAGTTCGATGCACTTGTTCTAAAGTGTAGATGTATTCGTGAACCATCATATGATCAATTGGCATTCCTTCATTTAGATCATTAGAAACGATGATTAACTCTATTTGCTTTAGCCTTGAAATCTGTATCCACTTAGACACAGATGCCTTTATATTTGCTAGATCGGCGTTTCCCTTATACATCATGTTATTTAACCAAACTGTTAAGCAATCCACCAAGACAATATCCTTAGCTTTTGTGTTTTCTAAGATTGTTGATATATCAAGTGGTGCCTCAACCGTCTTCCATATTGGCTCTCGTTCTTTAATATGACGGTTTATTCGTGCTTCCATTTCCTGATCAGTACGTTCTGCAGTAGCAATATAGAGTAATGATGAATGATTAACTCTCTTATATAAGTTGAGTGCATACTCTTCAGCAAATGAACTTTTTCCTGAACGTGCTCCTCCAGAGATAAACGAGATCAAGACCGTTGCTTCCAACGACGTAATATGTCTAACAAATAGGTATTTTCTTGTTCACTCCGAACGGCAAATCGTAAATACCTGCCTTCAAGACCATAAAAGGTATGGGTATGTCGAGGAATAATGTTATTCGCTAATAAAAAGTGAAGCAAGTGTTCAGTATCGACTTGTTGATCTTGATCCTTTAGTAAATAAAAATTAACTAGGGTAGGTGAATAATAGAAGCCTAAATTTGTCAGCTCAGAAGTGATCCTTGCTAACTGTTTTTGCAACCACAATTTTGTTTCATCGACAAATACAGTTTGTTTGAATATGGTCGGTAATAACGCAATAACGACTCCATTTATACTCCAAGGAATTTGGTTTTTTTTCAAGCGGGTAATGGTGTTCATACTTGCTGTCACATACCCTAGACGCAAACTAGGTATCGCATAAATTTTCGTCAACGATCGTAGTAAGATTAAATTAGGATATCTTTCGATTAATCCTGATAAATCTGGTACTTCAGTTGGTAGAAAGTGAATAAATGCTTCATCCACAACAATTGTCGTTTGACAAGTCAAACCTTTTTCAAGAATGACTATTATATCTTCAAAATCAACGACTGTACCTGTTGGGTTATTTGGGCGGCATAAAAAGACGATGTCTATGTCCTCTATTTTATTGATAACTTTTTCAAGGGGAAAAGAAAAATCTTGGTTCAATGAAAGTTGTGAGACAGATAAGCCATAAACCTCACATGCGCGTTTGTATTCAGAAAAAGTTGGTTCGATAATGAGTGCCTTTTTCCCAGTAAACAATTGGGCAACTAAAAA
The DNA here is from genome assembly GCF_059758525.1 of Metabacillus sp. GQ13. Classification (NCBI taxonomy): domain Bacteria; kingdom Bacillati; phylum Bacillota; class Bacilli; order Caryophanales; family Bacillaceae; genus Metabacillus; species Metabacillus sp. GQ13. The sequence continues at coordinate 120,087 of NZ_JCAXET010000008.1, read as the reverse complement.
TATCGCTTCAGAACCACCATTTGTTAATAGAACTTGTTCATCTAACAAATGCTCTTGTATCGCAACTAGCTTTGTTGCCTGTTCATATTGTGGGTCTGGGTATTTATCAAATTGAGTAAACACCTCAGATAAGCTTTCTGATACCTGTTCTGGGGGACCTAGAGGATTAATATTTGCACTGAAATCATAGTATGATTGCCCTTCAATTATTCCATGTAACTCTAGAATTCTATTAGGTTGTCCCCCGTGTTCTGGCCATTTCATCGTTTTGTACACCTTCCTTCTCTATAGGCTAATAACAAGAATAAAAAGGATGAGCATAAAGGTAATCCATGCACCATTCATGTAAATAATCGAATTCCGAATATCCTTTGGCACCAATACTCGTATGGGATTACCCATGGTCGCTCGATGGGAGGCAAGCCCTTGGTAGTAATTTAATCCCCCTAATTCAACACCTAATAGTCCAGCAGTCATTGCTTCCGGCCATCCACTATTTGGACTCGGATGCTTTTTGGCATCACGTAATGTTACCACAAGCCCATTTCGTTTTTTTGCATGGGGAATCAGCCAAGAAAATAACCAAATACAAAGGGCAGTTAATCGTGCAGGAACCCAATTTACTAAATCATCTAATCTTGCTGATGCCCAGCCGAATTGTCGATATCTATCATTTTTATAACCGACCATTGAATCTAATGTATTAATAGCTCGATACGCCATCGCTAATGGTGCACCGCCGATTAATCCCCAAAATAATGGAGCAATAATCGCATCAACTGTATTCTCAGCTACTGTTTCTACCGTTCCACGTACGACTTCCTGGGTTGGCAAATCTTCGGTATCACGACCCACAATATAACTTAGCTTTTTTCGTGCTAACGGTAAATCCTTATTTTTTAAAGGTATCGCAACATCCTTTGCAGCTCTCTGTAAACCTTTAATAGCAATCGTTGTTGAGATGAAATAGATCTCAATAAATAAAGCGACAAATGGATGGATTAATCCGGCAATTGATAAAATCATTTTCATACAAATAAATGTTCCGATTACAATCATAATTGTTAACATGGTGCCTTTAAGTTTACGTAACTTCCCACTATTTAAGGTTTTCTCAACTTTACTAATCACCTTGCCTATAATAATGACTGGATGGGGTAGCCACCTTGGATCACCAATTAATAAATCAAGGATAATGGCAGCTAGGATTACATAAAAATAAAAAACAATCACAGTTGTCATTGCTTTTCACATCGAATCTTATTGTTAGTTACCGCTTCTATTATTGTTTTATATACGGTTATCCCTATTGCCTTTCCAATCACAGTTCCTGAACCTGCATAAGGTGTTAGTTCTCCAAGTTGTGTCGTAGCAATAAGCGTACTATCTGTTGATGTTCCTGTAGCAACCGTTTGGCTGTGAGGATCTTTAATCTGTAAATCATGAAATGCTTTTGTCTTTGCCTCAGTAGCAGATTGGATCGCATTCACTAGTGCACCATCTGTTAAATGAGCATTGAGGAAGACCATGATATTTACCGTGCCAATTTGAAAGCTTGTAGTGATTCGGGAATGATCAGTAATATCAACTGCATTACCAACACCGGCTGTAGTGACAACTAAAATCTCTACCCCTTCTTTTTCTTCGTGAACAATACTCCTATCTTGAAGGATAGCTGCCGTCATCATACCTACTGTATTATGCTCACTTATTTTCACTAGTTCTAGCCAATTAATAATATCTTTCTTTGGGTCGCTACTATGATAATCTTTATCTACATGGAAATTACAAAAATGATTACACCAAGTAAGACCATCACCAAGAACGCTATTTGAAATTGTTCTTAATGGATGATTAAATCCAATATGTATAAAGTGTTCCGTTTGTTTTATCGCAAAATTCATTTCTTTATTTAGCATAGTTGCTACGTGATAAGGAACAACGGTAATTTGTGGTTTTGGCACTACAGGGTGTTGGATATTTTTGATTGCCACTTCATACACTTCTTGAAGTTGATCTTCCTTTTGCAATACCGAGAGATCACTGGATTCTATGATTTTCCCTTCGTTCATAAGAACAACTTTATCCGCAAAAAGGGCTGCTGTATTTAAATCATGCAGAATCGCAACTATCGTTAATTGGTGCTTACGTTGGTAGTCTTTAATTTGGAGCAACATTTCGACTGTATGCTTAATATCTAAATGATTTGTTGGCTCATCTAAAAAGAGGATCTTCGGTTCTTGAGCCAAGGCTTTTGCTAATAATACCCGTTGTTTTTCCCCACCACTTAATTTGTTAAAAGGCTGCTTGCGAAATTGTAAAACATTCGTTTGCTTCATAACCTCTTCGACGATTTGATAATCTCTTTTAGAAATGTGTTTGATTATCCCTTTTTGGTGAGGATATCTTCCTAATAAAACTATTTCTTCGACTAAAAAGTCAAAGTCAATTTGGACTTCCTGTGATAAAACAGCCATCATTTTGGCACGTGCTTGAGTCGATAAATCACGTAGAGATTGATTAAAGATAGAAATTGTACCTTTTTGAGATGGTAACACTCCTGTTAATAATTTTATCAGCGTTGTTTTACCGCTTCCATTTGGACCGATTATCGCGTAGAAATGACTTGTTTCAATCGTAAGCGATAAATCGTGAATAATCATTTTTTGCTGATAACCACCAGAAAGGTTTTTTATGTCAATCATGTTTATCCCCTTCCAACGCGTTCTTTTATTAATAATAACCCAAAGATAGGTGCTCCAATTAATGCGGTAATGACGCCGATTGGTAATTCACTTGGTGCAATAATCGTTCTTGCGATTAGATCAGCTAAGATGAGATATCCTCCACCAACCAACATTGAGAGCGGTAAAACAAGCTTATGATTCGGGCCAACTACTAATCTGATAAAATGAGGAATGACCAAACCTACAAAACCAATTGCACCAGATACAGCAACTGCTGCACCTGTCAGTAAAGACGCTCCGACTAAGATGTATATTTTTCCGTGTTGGACATTTACACCTAAGTGTTCTGCAGATTCTTCACCAAGTGCAAAGGCATTTAATTCTCGCGAACGGACAAGTAACAAAAAGGAACCGATTAGAAAGAAGGGAATGATTAATTTAACATGACTCCAGCCTCTCATTCCGATATTCCCCATTAACCAATAGAGGATCTGACCTGTATCTTCGCGTGAGCTTAACGAAATGATAAGCGAAATAACTGCTCCTAAAAATGAGCTGACAATAATCCCTGCCAAAATAATGGTCTCAATAGATAACTTGCGATTAGCAAAATGAGTAACAGCAAAAACCATGACCATCGTCAAGAATCCACATAAAATCGCAATCACAGGTAACGTATATCCACCTAAAAAGGTAAATGATAACTGAAAATAAAGGACACTAACAGCCCCTAAAGAAGCACCTGAAGAAACACCAATTGTATAAGGATCAGCGAGCGGGTTTCTGAGGAGTCCTTGAAAAGCTGCACCTGCAAGTGAAAGAGCTGCACCTACAAAGAATGCCAATAGTACACGTGGTAAACGAATTTCCCAAATAATTCTTTCTGCGACATCAGGAATCGTTTTATTAAAAATGGTCTGGTTAAACAAATTTGATGTAATCGTGTCAATTATGACCGGAATCGGATAGTGAACACTACTAATAAATAAACCAAGGAGAGCTGTACTAAGTACAAACCCTCCGCTTAAAAGATACACCCATAAAATTTTATTCGCCAAAAACGTCCGGATAAATGAGTTTTGCAAGCGTCTCAACTCCATCAATTAGTCTTGGCCCAGGTCTTGTCACCATATCATTTTCAACATCAAAAACTTGTTCATTTTTAATTGCGGGTACTTCTCCCCAGCCTGCACGGTTTAATACTTGTTCTGAAGGATTTTCAACATAATACCCATAAGTGGTAATGATGACATCTGGATTCAATGTAACTATCTCTTCTTCTGTCATCTTAACCCAGCCTGTTTGCTCACCGGCAGTATTTATAGCATTGATTGTTTCTAACATTTCATGCATGAATGTATTTTGACCAGTTGTAAAAATATCTGGTGCCGGGGAAACTTCAACCCATACGCGTTTCTTCTCCGTTACCTCTTTAGCCTTTTCAGATATCTCGCTCAAACGACTTTTCATATCAGCTATCATTTTTTCGGCTTCACCTGTTGCACCAACTACTTCACCCACTAAGGTAATTGTTTCATAGACATCATCTAAAGATGCAGCATCTCCCACAACAAGAACATCACTTCCTGCTTCTTTAAATTGCTTTAAGATATCCTGATTATTTTCGTGATGGAAATTTGTAACCAAGATAAGATCTGGTTGTAATGCTAAGACTTTTTCTACATTTATTTCCTGACCGCCTACTTTTTCAATCGCTTCAACCTCAGCTGGATAATTACTGAAGTCATCAACCCCAACTAGCTTTTCTCCTTGACCTAAGGCAAAAGTAATTTCCGTATTACTTGGAATGAAAGATACGATTGTTTCCGGTTCTGAATCGATTGTAACCTCGTCCCCACTACCATCTACGACAGTTACTGGAAATGCTTGTTCACTATTTGTTTCATTTGTGTCCTTAGTTTCCACCTTACTGACTCCGTCTTTTTCTTTCTCCTCTGTTGCGCTACAACCAATTGTGAAAACGACCATTAATGCAAACAGTAGGTTTAGCAAAAACCATTTTTTCTTTGTTCCTGTCAATCTTTTCAACTCCCCATTTTTAATAATAGTAAGTCTTCCCAATAAGGTGGCAAGATCTATGTACTGTAAACTGTCCTATAATTGAAGAAAACATTACTATTGTTTTTTGTCTAGTCGCTGTTGTTCCTATAAAGAAAAAACGCCTCTTCTCATGGAATAGGCGTAAGTTGTTTTAGGGTATACGATTGAATTGCACAAATCAAACATCGGATACTTTAAAGGCATCCTTTTCCACGAAGGATACTTCAACAACATAATAGGCAGGTCTCCTGGCTCACGCATCAACATGATCGCTTTCCTTCCCGGATCCAATAAGGATGCAGTGGATTATGTAAGCTTCATTCAACGTTTACAGTGGCGGGACCGCGTTGGATTTTCACCATAACTTCCCTTTTACCCTTAAAATTTTCATTTGTAAGGACCTATTATTGACTATTCAATTTTTGTGACAATGATTATTATAGTAGATTATTGTAGTCAAGTAAATGAAAAAACGACAAGATTCCGCGTTTATTCGCGTTTATTTGCAACGCCTGCTGAATCAAACGTTGCCATTCCTTTAACCATTTGAGTTGCCGCCTCTAGTAACGGAAACGAAAGAGCAGCGCCAGTGCCTTCACCTAATCTCAAATCTAGATTTAATAATGGCGACTTAGATAAATGGGACAAAGCATGGAAATGGCCTGGTTCTTGTGAAATATGTCCTGCAATCAAATATTCCTTTACCTTTTCCTCGAGTAGAACAGCTAACAACGCAGCAGACGTACAAATGAATCCGTCTAATATAATTGGAATCCTTTGTTCAGCAGCTTTTATGATTGCTCCGACCATCCCAGCGATTTCAAGTCCACCTATTTTCGATAATATATCGATTGCGTCGCTAGGATCTGGATTTCTTTTTTCTAACGCATCTGTTATGATAGAGACCTTTCTTTGTCTACTTTCATCGGTTATTCCTGTTCCAATTCCTACTGCATCCTCAACAGAACAACCTGTTATAACAGAAGCAATAGCAGCAGCAGTTGTTGAATTCCCAATGCCCATTTCACCAACAATTAGACTCTTTGCTCCTTTATCAATGACCAATTGTGCAGTTTCCATTCCAACAAGGATTGCCTGGTTTGCCTCCTCCACTGACATCGAATTTTTTTCATAGAAGTTATCTGTACCGTGTTTCACCTTATTTTGTAGCAAGTATTGATGATCTATATCCTCGGCAATTCCGATATCAACAATTTTTAAAATCGCATCGATTTGCTTTGCAAAGACATTGATCGCTGCGCCACCATTCAAGAAATTATGTACCATTTGGATCGTAACTTCCTTAGGAAAAGCCGATACGCCCATGTCACTAATTCCGTGATCCGCGGCAAATACCAATATGCCGGGACGGGTCACCTCTGGAAAGACTTGATGAGTAATCCCTGAAAGTTGGATAGCTAATTCTTCTAATTTCCCTAAACTGCCAATTGGTTTCGTCAAGGTATTAATGTATTCTTCGGCTTCTTTCATTTTTTCATTGTTAAGTGGTTCTATCGCTTGTAACGTTTTTTTAATGTCATTAAGATTCATCGATTTCTCTCTCTTTTCTATGATAATTATTAATCATTTCAGATAGTTTCTCTATATCTATCGCTTCTCTTACATGATCTGCTAATCGATTATATTCACTTAATCGTCTAGTTTCATATGACTTCCTATTTAGAAGTGGCTTAAGCGATTTACGTTTTCGTATGTGATTTAAAAAATGTTCTTTGAAAAGGTCATTGTGAAAAACACCATGAAAATATGTTCCGATACATGTTTCCGATTGATTTTTACTACCATCTACTCGATCGGATAATTCAATGAGCGTTTGCAAATCTTCTAGATGACTGGTTAAACCCATATGAATTTCATATCCGGTAACGTCTATCTCTTTACCAAATAAGGTTAGTGTTCCTTCTGATCGAACGGTTATCTTTTCTTTTGATAGTGTGGTATGTAATGGAAGGAGCTTCAACCCGTCTACATAGTTGATATTTGTTTCAACTTGAAAGGGATCCTCAATTAAATCACCAAGCATTTGGTATCCTCCACAAATTCCAAAGATAAGTGCTCCATTTTGATGAGCTTGAACAATTTCTTGATCTAAGCCTTTTTGTTTTAAGTATATCAGATCTTCTATTGTGTTTTTGCTTCCTGGAAGGATGATCACATCTGGTTGTTCTAATTGATGGGCATGATCTACAAACCGCACATGGCAATCCTTTTCATAATGTAAAGGATCGAAATCAGTGAAGTTTGAAATTTTAGGAAGATTAAGTATCGCAATATCCAACTCTTTATGTTGATTTTTTTGAAAACTGTAATTCGCTAGACTTAGTGAATCCTCTGCGTCGATTAGCAAGTCATTCAGAAAAGAAACAACTCCCAATACTGGCTTACCTGTGTAATTTTCAAACCATGTTAATCCTGGTTCAAGTAACGAGAGATCACCACGGAATTTATTGATGATCACGCCAACTACACGATCGCGGTCTTTTGGATCAAGCAGTTGTAGTGTCCCAACGAGACTTGCAAATACGCCTCCTTTGTCAATATCTCCAACGATAATGACGGGAGCATCTGCCATTTTAGCAACACTCATATTGACTAGTTCTCGATCATTTAGATTGACCTCAGCGGGACTCCCAGCACCTTCAATCACTATTCTCTCATATGTAGAAGCTAACTGATCATACGATTTTTTTATTACCTTTTTTGCCGTATCATAGTAATCACTTCTATAGGTATATGCTTCGATATTTTTTAGTGGTTTTCCATGAACAACGATTTGTGCATTAGATTCACCCGTAGGTTTAATCAGAATTGGATTCATATCTGTCGTGGCATGAATCTCTGCTGCTTCTGCTTGAATACCTTGTGCCCTACCAATCTCTTTCCCGTCTATCGTAATATATGAATTCAGTGACATATTTTGAGATTTAAATGGTGCAGTATGATATCCATCCTGTGTAAAAATCCTGCACAATGCTGTCACTAAAATACTTTTACCTGCATCTGAATGTGTTCCTTGTACCATGATGGGTTTCGCTTTATATTCACTCATTATTCTTCATCTCTAAACATTTATTTAAGAAGTTTTCGACGAGCTTTGGACATGAGGCAAAATGAATATGGGTATATCCAGCTATCACATTATTCGTTATGACCCCTTCAACACATTCTCCAAATACTCCGATTGTATGATATGCAGACATTGTAATCTCCTTCGGGTTGAAAGATGAGTAGTGAAACTCATGTCCTCGGGCTGTTTGGTCATTGGTAAACAAGTAGTTTCCCGTTTGTCCCGTGATTTCCCTGTATCCAATGCCTTGCAAACTGTTCTCCATTTTAATCGACCCAGGTATAACTCCGACCATTTGATAATGATCTTCTTCCTTTGTTTCAATTGATTCTGCCAAATACATAAATCCACCACATTCAGCTATCGTTGGTAAACCATTCTCTATTCTTTGTTTAATCGAATGGTTAACGGCTACTTGCTTAGACAATTCTTCTAAAAATTGTTCAGGAAATCCACCACCAATGTATAGACCGTCTGCCTCTATTGGTATCGCTTCGCTTCTCAAAGGTGAAAAGTAAAGGCACTCTGCTCCATATGCTTCGATTAGTTCTATGTTTTCTTGATAATAAAAATTAAATGCTTGATCTTTAGCGATGGCGATCTTCAGCCCATTTGTAGGTTGTTTAATGAAAATAGAATCTGAGACATCAACGGCTAGCGGCTTACTCTTACTAAGCTCTATTATTTGTTCGACATTTATTGTCTCTTCAACTAGCTTAGCTAATTTAGAGAACAGACTTTTTACATTACTACTCTCCGTTAATGGAACAAGCCCTAAGTGTCTTTCTGGCATAGTAACCTTGGAATCATTTAATAAATAGCCACATACTGGTATAGCGCATTCTTGTTCAATCGCAGCTTTAATGATTTGGTAATGTCCTATGCTTCCGACTTTGTTTGCAATTACACCGACAATTTTGACTCGATCATCTAAAAGTTGGTACCCTTTAACAATCGCTGCAGCACTTCTTGCCATTAGACTGCAATCAATCACTAAAACAATAGGAGAATCTAAGAGAATACTAATCTCTGCAGTTGTCCCTTCATTTGAGGTAGCTGTCCTGCCGTCATATAAACCCATTACGCCTTCGATAATCGAAATGTCAGCTCGGTTACTTCCATTTACAAATATCTCTTTCATCACATTCTTAGAAAACATCCAGCTATCTATATTACGAGAAGGTCTTTCGGTGACAGCCGTATGAAAACTTGTATCTATGTAATCCGGACCACATTTAAACCCTTGTACATTTAGCCCTCTTTGCTTAAGTGCAGCCATTAACCCTAATGTAATCGTTGTCTTGCCAACTCCACTTGAAACCCCTGCTATGACTAATCGTTGTTTTAACAAAGCAATCTCCTCTCAAACTAAACATCCATTTTAGTGCTAATTAAACGTTTGTTTAATGTATTTGTAACGAATAAGTATTTATTTGGATGGTGACTCATTTCCCAATTGAATGACCATAAAAATCATAACATAAAAGAGCCGACAAATGAGTATCTAGTCAGCTCTTCATACACTGGAGTTTTCATCTTGATCAAACTACTCACTTTTTACAGTAGCATGTCCTCCAAATTCATTTCGGAGAGCTGCTACTACTTTGCCGGTAAATGTATCATTTTCCAATGAACGATACCGCATTAACAGTGATAGGGCAATAATTGGTGTAGCTGCCTGTAGGTCTAAAGCTGCTTCAACCGTCCACTTTCCTTCTCCCGAAGAATGCATAATCCCTTTAATATCATCTAAATTTCCATCCTTAGAAAATGCACTCTCCATCAATTCCATAAGCCATGAACGAATCACAGATCCATTACTCCAAACCCGAGCAACACCCTCATAATTGTAATCAAATTCACTTTTTTCCAATACTTCAAACCCTTCACCAATGGCTGCCATCATCCCGTATTCAATCCCATTATGCACCATTTTCAGAAAATGTCCACTACCTGATTTTCCTGTATATAAGTATCCTTTATTAACGGAGGTATCACGGAATATCGGCTCTACTGCGTTCCATGCCTCCTCATCTCCACCAATCATATAATTTGCCCCGTTACGAGCACCTTCAATTCCACCAGAGGTACCTGCGTCAAGAAAGCTTACTCCTATCGTTTTAAATTCTTGATAACGACGGATTGACTCCTTAAAATGAGAATTACCTGCTTCGATGACAATATCTCCTTTTGTTAATAAAGATTTAATCTCGTTTAGAACCGTATCCACCACTGTATGTGGCACCATAATCCAGATAATTCTCGGCTTATCCAATAATTCTATAAAATCTGTTAATTTCGTTGCTCCAATAGCTCCATACTCACTTATTTCGTTAATAGCTTCTTGATTTATATCATAAGCTACAACTTGATGCTCGTGATCAATAAGATTTTTACTAATGTTTAGACCCATTTTACCTAAACCGATAACACCAATTTTCATATTTAACCCTCCTAGAGTTTATAATTACTGTCTAAAAATTTATTTTTTAGAGGATTCAAGTGTGTTTTTATCTAACCACCAACCAAACCCTTCTTGTTGAAGTAGGTCGAGTGATGCGACAGGACCAAAGGAGCCTGAAGGATAGGGATGAAGAGGCAAAGTGTTTTCTTTAAATGCATTAAGGATAGGTTGTACCCATTTCCAAGATTGTTCTACTTCCAACCAATGCGCAAAAAAGGTGGAATCACCTTGCATTGCATCTAAAATTAACAGTTCATATGCTTTAGGTACATCTTCTTGATCCGCGATAAAATTAATATTGATTGGCTCAAGTTTTCCCTCTTTTAGTGGATTCTTGCTATTTAATTGAAGGGATACACCTTCGTTTGGATTTATCCCAATAATTAAAAGATTTGGGACAGTTTCTTCATTTTGCTCTAAATAAAGGTCTTTTGAAGGATTTTTAAATTCAATGACAATTCGAGTCGATTTTCTATTCATTCGCTTTCCTGTCCGAAGATAAAATGGTACCCCCTTCCAAAAAGGGTCATCAATCCACAAACGAACAGCTACAAACGTATCGGTATTCGAAGTGTTATCAATTCCTGGTTCATCGGTATAACCCATGACATGATTTCCATCAATTTCACCTGAGCCATACTGTCCACGTACAACATCGATCATGATTGACTCCCTAGTAAGTGGACGAATTGATTCAATAATTTTCCTCTTTTCATCTCGAATTGCCTTTGCTGTGATCCTTTTTGGAAGATGCATGGCAGACATCATTAGCAATTGCAGCATATGGTTCTGAAACATATCTCGAATTGCCCCAGCTTGATCGTAATAGCCTGCTCTTTTCTCAACACCAACTGTTTCACTAGCAGTAATTTGAATATTTGCGATATGTTGATTATTCCACAATGTTTGAAAAATTGGATTTGCAAATTCTAAAGCTTCAAGATTTTGCACCATTGGTTTTCCTAAATAATGATCGATCCGATATATTTCTTCTTCTTGAAATGCTTTCGTAAGGTTATGATTTAATTCCTGTGCAGACTTTAAATCATGCCCAAATGGCTTTTCAATAATCAGACGTTTCCAACCTGATGTTTTTCCCAAGCCACTATCGTGAATATTTAAAGCAATCACGTCGAAAAACCGCGGAGCAACAGACATGTAAAACAATCGATTCTCTGGAATCGATAATTCCTTTTCTCGAATCTTTACTAGTGATAATAACCGTTTATACTCATCTAGAATCGTGACGTCAACTTTACAATAGCGAATGGAATCTAAAAAAGTTAATAGTTGGTCTTGATTATGTATACTAAGATCTGTAAAAGTACTTATCGATTCGGTCACAAGTTCATGAAACTCTGTATCTGTTAATTCTGAAAGACTTACCCCAACTAGAGAAAAAGAAGGAGGCATTTTCTGATCTAAAAATAAACGATATAAGGCAGGAATGATTTTCCTTTTAGCTAAATCTCCAGTTGCTCCCAGTAAGACAAATGTCAAAGAATCCATTTTCCTTCCTCCTGTTTTAACCAATAATCTCAATTACGTTTTCAGGTTGAAATTTCATTCTTTATAGTGTCCAGTTGATCATTAATTATCTAAACTAATGGTAAAAACATAAATTCCTTTATATGGGACATGGATTTGTATAATGAGTAAGAAATTGATTTATCCAGTTTAAATAAACCTTTTATTGTTAAATAGAAAAAGCCTAACACAATTTAAATGTGTTAGGCTCTGTATTAACTATCAATTTAAATAAGGTGTAAGTATTGCAGAACACTACCCTATTATTTACTTAACTAGTCTTTAACCACTTAAAAAAGCCAATTTTCCCTTTACCTTCACATGAAGAACACGCGATGACACCTTCTCCAGAACATGTATCGCACTTATGGTTTCCAAAGTCGAAGCCTTCTCCTGAACAACTTTTACAATTTAGCAAGCTATCACCATTACAGTTTTTACACTTCATGTAATTCCCTCCCACATCTACTATTTAAGGAGCAACAATTTAGAGCCAAGAAAAACGAACTCACGTACAAAGTTTTCTTCTGTTCTGCTCCTGTATTAGTATATTTGTGGATGTTCCTTGTTATGAGTTGCTATAGGTTACATTTAAATGATAAATTTGTTACAATTTCTACGGATTCATCAAACTTCTCGAGAAGGTCTTTAAAAAGAGCATTTAATCTGACAATAAAAACACAATAAACGCCTATTTTGTCTATTATTGCGCTTCCCTGGGAAATAGAGCTTACTATTTTCCTTCATTTTAGCTCAGTTGTTGGTAACTTTTAGACTCTATGAGTATCTAGTTTATCCAATGCTGACTTTGCTCGATCTCTGGCAAGTTCAACTGTATCTCCAGTTGACAAGGTAACTGCTAATCTACGGCCGACCTTTGTCACAGGTTTTCCAAATACACGAAGCTGTGTATCCTTTACAGCTAGTGCTTGATCAATACCTGTTATTAAATAGTCATTCCATTCTTTTTCAGCCTTTAATGGTCGACTTGCTCCTGGTTTGGCAAGGGTAATTTCAGGGATTGGATAACCTAAAATTGCTCGAACATGTAAGGCGAATTCTGATAAGTTTTGGGTAACTAACGTAACTAGACCAGTATCATGTGGTCGAGGTGATACTTCACTAAAATAGACTTTATCTTTCGCTAAAAATAATTCAACCCCGAAAATACCTTGGCCACCTAGTTCATCTGTTATCGTTTGTGCAATATTTTTTGCTTCTAGCATTTGATTCTCAGACATATTATGTGGTTGCCAAGATTCAATATAATCTCCGTCCTTTTGAGTATGGCCAATTGGTGCACAAAACATCGTCCCATTAACTGCACGGACTGTTAAAAGTGTAATTTCAAAATCAAATTTAATAAATTCCTCAATTATCACTCTTCCATTTTGGACCCTTCCACCTTCCATCGCAATTTTCCAACATTCCTCCATCTCATCTATCGACCTACAAACACTCTGTCCTTTTCCTGATGAGCTCATAAGCGGTTTAACAACACATGGAAATCCAATTTCTTTGGAAGATTGAATAAATTCTTGATATGTATTGGCAAATTGATAATTAGCTGTAGGTAACTTTAACGTTTCAGCAGCAAGGCGTCTGATCCCCTCCCGATCCATTGTCAGTTTAGCTGCTCGTGCTGTTGGGATCACCTGAAAACCTTCTGCTTCTAATTTGATAAGCTCTGATGTAGCAATTGCCTCTATTTCTGGGACAATTAAATCAGGTTTTTCCAACTTAACAATTTTCCTTATCTGGCGAGGATCAAGCATATCGATGACATAGCTACGATCTGCGACTTGCATTGCTGGAGCGTGCTCATATCGGTCGACAGCAACTGTCTCTACTCCTAATCGTTGAGCTTCTATGATGAGTTCTTTTCCTAATTCACCAGACCCTAATAATAATAATTTTTTTGATTGATACATCTAATCGTCCCCCTTTTAAGTAATTACAGCCTATTATATACGAACAATAGCTCGATAAAAAGGGTTTTTATTCGTCTTTTTTCTTTTTAATACTTTAATCATTATCCTGACAGCAGAACTGTCCCAAGTGTTTTCAGTCATAACTTCCTATCACCTATGCCTACCTCTATAAATAATATGAAACAATACGTTTTTGAATAGTTAGCTTTTGGAATTTGTAGGTTCTGAATTTGACCATGTTAACGATGTAATCTGCTGAGTTTCCATTATTCGAATTGGCGCAGGATATTTTACGTCAACTAGCCAAATTTCACCCGCCGTGCTGTTGTCATTCCATCCTGAAAGATAGCCAATTATCCGTTCATCTGGCGACCATGCCAAAGATGTTGCAAGGTAATCCGAAATCGCATACGTTTTGTGATTTTCCCCCGTTGTGTCTGTGGAACGAATAAATGAAAATGAACTGCTAGTCATATTGCCTGTAGAGATGTATGCGATTTTATTTGATTGTGGGGACCACAGAGGGATCGTGTTTTTCATAAGGGCTCCTTCTTTTATAGTTGTCTGCGATCCAGTTGATAGATCAATGATTTGGAGATGTATGTTGTTAGCGATAGTGGTTGTATAAAGGGCTGAGCTTCCATCATTTGATAATCGGATATTTCTGAGACGTCCGTCTGAATTTTTTGTAATTTGTTGTAATTCCGTACCATTTGCATGGATACGGTAAATCTGACTGATGCCTTTTAAATCAGGTGATTGAAATAATAGCTCCTCACCGTTTGGAAACCAGTTAGCATCTGATGCCCCTCGTTTGTTTCCTATTAATCCATGACTTTTGGTGATGGTGTCATAAAAATTCATCCGCCCACTTTTTACATATACAAGTTTTTGATTGTTTGGTGACCATTCCAAATGACCATCAAATCCTTCATTTATTTGATCAACACATTCAATATCATCACGCTCTAGTGATAAAATATATAGGTTTCCAAGTTTTCCAACAAAAGCTATTTTCTTGTTATCCCAAGACCAAACAGGTACAGAGTAAGCTTCTGCTAAACCGTTTGTGACCTGAACAACGGAACCATTGCTAGGATTAAATATTGATAAATCGAAGTTGCCATTTTTGTTTGACGTATAAGCAATAAGCCCGCTTACTAGTGGAGTCGTATATGGGATCCGGATCTTCATGCCTGGATATAGCTGATTTAATTTAAGTTGATTAACCATTTTGATCGGTTCGGGATTAATAAGTCCCGCTATTAACACGTTAAAGCTTTTTGCAATTTGATACAACGTATCTCCTTTTTGAACAACATAGTAAGGAACTCCAGGTGGCACATGGAGCAGCTGATCAATCTTGAGTTGATATGGGGGCTGAAGCTGATTTGCCTCAATGATCACAGATTTCGGAACTCGATAATGGTGAGATATTTGGTCAAGTGTATCATCTTGCACGACACGAATAGTATTGGCACCAGGTGGGATAGAGAGTTGTTTACCGCTGTAAATCGTATATGGAGGGATCAAGTTATTTGCTGCAATCACCACTTCAACTGGAAGATCCCATCGTGTAGCGATTTGATAAAGTGTATCATCATTCATGACGGTGTAGAATAATTGCATATAGTACCTCCTAGGATAGAAATGTCACAACTTACCCTTATCCCGATTATATGACATCTCCTAGGTTTTATATTTCTGTTAACATATTTACATAATTATTTAAGAAATACCGATTACCCAGTTCCTATGTTATCGATTGCATTATTTAAACTTGTCGTATAGCTTATTATTTGCCTCGGTTTAGAAAGAGCTCTTTTGTTTAAGGCGAACTATCATAATCACTCACCCTTAAATTCTGGCTGTCTCTTGTCTTTAAATGCTTGAAGTCCTTCTGATCGATCCTTAGTGGGAATCGTTACTTCATAAGCATTCTGTTCAATCGCAAGCCCAGTGTGTAAGTCTACTTCACACCCTTTGTTGATCGACAATTTCGCTTGGGTAATCGCAATCGGTGCATTTTTCACGATTAAATTGGCTAACTCCAGTGCTTTAATCAGTACCGATTGAGCAGAAACCACATACTCTACTAACCCTATTTCTTGCGCTTCTTTTGCTTCAATTTTCCTTGCTGTGAAAATTAACTCCTTTGCTCTTCCTTTACCGATTAATCTCGGTAAGCGTTGTGTGCCTCCTGCTCCAGGGATGATTCCAAGTGAGGTTTCTGTTAAACCAAACGCAGCTGTTGCAGAAGCAATTCGGATATCACATGCTAATGCTAATTCAGTTCCACCACCAAAAGCCGCTCCATTCACCGCAGCTATTACGGGTTGTGGCAACTCCTCTATTGCATTTATCATATCTCGGATCAACGACACTGTTTTACGAACTTGGTTTCTGTCCATTTCTGCACGTTCTTTTAGATCTGCACCAGCACAGAAGGCTCTTTCACCACTACCCGTTATCACAAGACAACGTACTGTTTTATCGTATTTATAGGATTGAATCTCTTTTTGTAACTCTTCTAACATCTGTAAAGATAACGAATTTGCCGCTTCAGGTCGATTTAAGATCATGATCACAATTCCATTTTCTAGTTTAGAAATTTGTAAGACAGTGGCCATCCTTCACCCTCCAGCCGATTTTATTTAAAGCTACGTGTTAAATCAAAACAAAAATCATTGCGAAAACAATCTATGCTTAGTTAGAAATTCAGTCGTTGTATCACCTGATAAGAAGGCTGGATGTGAAACAGTCTTTTGAAGCAACGGGATATTCGTCTTAATTCCGTCAATTTTATAATTTGCTAGCGCTGTTTGCAGTCTAGTTATCGCTTCATTTCGATCGTTTCCTTTCACAATCATTTTTGCTATCATCGGGTCATAAAAAGGCGATACAACCGATTGTTCACCAATACCTAGTTCATGACGAACACCTTGATCTATTGGTAAAACTAATTTTGTGATTGTCCCTGGAGATGGAAAAAAGGTTACTGGGTCCTCAGCATATATTCTAACTTCAATGGCGTGACCTTCTCGTTTTATTTGTTGTTGTGATCGAGTTAATTTTTCACCTGCAGCTATGCATAGCTGTTCTTTAACAAGATCCATTCCAGTAATTTCTTCGGTAATTGGATGTTCAACTTGTAGACGTGTATTCATTTCAAGAAAATAAAATTGTTTGTTACTATCGACTAAAAATTCAATTGTACCTGCATTTGTATAGCCAATTGATTTAGCAGCTAACACAGCAGCGTTCACCATTTTTTGCCGGGTGCCTTCATCGAGAAACACAGAAGGAGCTTCCTCTACTATTTTCTGATGCCGTCGCTGTATAGAACATTCACGTTCCCATAAGTGCACGACATTCCCAAAATGATCTGCAAAAATTTGAATTTCAATATGTCTTGGATTTTCAATATATTTTTCAAGGTACATCGTTCCATTATCAAAAAGCAATTTAGCTCGCTTTTGATTGCCATCATACGCCTTTAGGATCTCATCTTCTTTTCGAATAATTTGCATGCCAACCCCCCCTCCTCCTGCAGAGGCCTTGAGCATGACGGGATAACCGATGTGGTTAGCATAACTTCTCGCTTCTTCTCGATTCGCTAATGGATTCAATATTCCGTCGACAACGGGGAGTCCAGCTTCTTTCATCGCTTTTCTTGCTTCAATTTTATTCCCCATTTGAGAAATCACCTGTGGACTAGGACCAATGAACACAATGCCTTCATCCTGACATCGACTAGCGAATTTGGGGTTTTCTGAAAGAAGTCCATAGCCTGGGTGAATTGCTTCCGCTTTTGTTTTTACTGCAACGTCTAACAATTTATCCATGTTCAAGTAACTCTCCGTAACCCGAGGACCTCCAATTAAATGGGCCTCGTCTGCCAACTGGACATGTAGTGATTCAAAGTCGGCCTCTGAATATACAGCAATTGTATGAATCCCTAACAATTTGCATGTTTTGATGATTCGAACAGCAATTTCGCCACGGTTCGCGATCAGAACTTTATTGAACATGCTTTGCCCTCCCTTCCTGAAAAAACCCTGCTATATTCTATTAGATTGTTGCTCTTAAACGACAAACGATCTTAGCGAAAACATCCCAATAATTAACAACCAATTTGACGTGCAATCACCATTCTTTGTACTTCTGAAGTTCCTTCTCCAATCTCAAGAAGCTTTGCGTCTCGAAAGAATCGTTCTACTTGGTATTCCTTCATATATCCATAACCACCATGAATTTGGATCGCTTGATCACAAACCTTCATACACATTTCCGATGAAAACAACTTAGCAATCGCAGCTTCTTTTTTATATAATTTTCCTTGGTCTTTTAACCAAGCTGCTTTGTAGACACTATTTCTAGCTAGCTCGATGTTCATAGCCATGTCCGCCAACTTAAATTGAATGGCCTGGAAAGTGGATAGGTTATTACCAAATTGTTTTCGTTGTTTAGCATATTGAAGTGATTTTTCAAAAGCACCTTGAGCGATTCCAACAGCCATTGCGGCTATGCCAATTCTTCCTCCATCCAAAGTTGCTAAAAACTGTTTATAGCCATTCCCTTCTACTCCGAGAAGGTTTTCTTTTGGAATGCTTACATTTTCCAAAACAAGTTCAGTTGTATTAGATGCATGAAGACCTAATTTTTGATAGTTGTCATAGATCGTGAATCCTGGGGTATCTGTAGGGATAAGAAAAGCGCTAATCCCATTTGTTCCCTTTGATTGATCAGTAACAGCAGTAATTGCGAGAACCTTGGCAAAACTCGCATTGGTTATGAAACACTTTGACCCAGAAATCAGCCAATGATCGTTCTCTAGAACAGCTTTCGTTTGTGTGCCCCCTGCATCAGAACCTGCATTTGGTTCAGTTAAACCAAATGCACCTAAATACTCCCCCTTACAAAGTGGGAGTAAGACGTTTTGTTTTTGTTCTTCTGTACCGAATAAATAGAGTGGTGCAGCTCCTAATGATATATGTGCAGAATAGGTAATCCCCGTAGATGCACAAACTCTGCTTAGCTCTTCCACTACAATTGCAAAGCTTATAGTATCTGCCTCACCACCACCATATTTTTCAGGAAAAGGGAGCCCCATCATCCCTAGTCCAGCTAACTTTGTGAATATCTCTACAGGAAACTCTGCTGTTCGGTCCCTTTCATCCGCATTTGGTGCAACTTCTGCTTCAGCAAATTCATGGATAACCTTGCGAATCATTGCTTGTTCTTTTGTTAATTCAAAATTCATTGACCTCATCCTTTCTTTCAGGTACTTCTCCATAGAAGTTCTTAATAATTGAATGGAAAGAACACGAAACTGGTGAAACGTACAACAACCACTGGATTATCTTTTGGAAAAAGGCTTATCACCATCTTTTTTAATAGGCAGCTAGTTTCACATTTTCATCGACAATAATATCTGGTTCAGTAATTGTGATGATTTCTTCAACCGTATAGCCCTTTGCTACTTCAACTAGCATCAACCCTTTTTCTGTCACATCAAAAACGGCTCGGTCTGTAATAATTCGATCGACAACTTCTTTCCCTGTTAAAGGTAACGTGCATGTTTTTAGTATTTTTGATTGTCCCATTTTATTCGTATGTTCCATAATAACAATAATTCGCTTAGCGCCATGGACAAGATCCATTGCACCTCCCATACCTTTGATCATCTTTCCAGGAATCATCCAATTAGCTAGATCACCAGTCTCTGAGACTTCCATACCACCAAGGATTGCTACATCAATGTGCCCACCACGTATCATTGAAAATGAATCAGCACTATTAAAATAACTAGCTCCCTTTGCAGCCGTAACGGTTTCCTTTCCAGCATTTATTAAATCTGGATCAACCTCTGCCTTCGTCGGAAAAGGACCAATCCCTAACAACCCATTTTCCGATTGGAGGACAACCCCTTTGCTGTGGGACAAATAGTTTGCTACAAGTGTTGGCATCCCAATTCCTAAATTCACATAGGCTCCATTTGCAATCTCAGATTCTGCTCTCATCGCAATCTTCTCTCTAGTAGACAGTGGCATAATAAACCTCCCTTGCTAACTCATCATTTCTACGCACATTTAGTGATCAACATAATTTGATCCTTCAATTAACTTTGAATGGTTAATCGCTCAATTCGTTTTTCCTGCTGTCCGACGATTACTTTCTGAATATAAATACCTGGAGTATGAATATGGTTAGGTGGTAGCATATCTTCTTCCAACTCCTCAACCTCAGCTATGGTTATCTTTCCAGCTGCAGCCATTAACGGATTAAAATTTTGCGCTGTTTTATTGTAAATAAGATTTCCCATTCGATCTGCTTTCAAGGCACGAATGAAACTAAAATCTGCTGTGATTGCTTCCTCTAAAAGATATTCTTTATTATTAAATAATCTTGTTTCTTTTCCCTCAGCAATAGACGTTCCGACACCAGCCTTTGTATAAAATGCTGGTATCCCGGCACCTCCTGCTCGAATTTTTTCAGAAAGGGTTCCCTGTGGTGTAAGCTGCACTTCAAGTACACCTTGTAATACTTGACGCTCAAACTCTTTGTTTTCACCGACATAGGAAGAGATCATCTTTTTAATTTGTTTATTTTTTAATAGCAAGCCAAGACCCCAATCGTCAACTCCACAGTTATTTGAAATGATTGTTAGATCCTTTACTCCAGTTTGACTAAGAGCTAGTATTAAATTTTCAGGAATTCCAACTAGACCAAATCCACCAACCATAATCGTTGCTCCATTTGTTATTTCGCTTACTGCCTCTGCAAAAGATGTTAAGATAGGCTTCAAGATATTGTTCACTCCTTTCAGCAATACGTAAATATCTGCATTAGACTGGGTAAACAGGATGCTTTCTTTGAGAGAAGACTAGATATTTAGACATATAGACATCAAATCGTGCTACCAGTTCATCTCTAAGTGAGTTCGCTGGGATCACTCCATCAATAACCATCTCTGAAGCTAATTGATAAATATCAATTTCCTTTCGATAGTCTTCTTGTTTTTGGTTAATAAAAGCTGACCGTTCTGTATTTGGTAGTTCAGCAATTTTATTTGCATATACTGCATTCACTGCAGCCTCAGGACCCATAACCGCTATTTGTGCACTAGGTAAAGCTAGACAACAATCCGGTTCGAATGCTGGACCTGCCATCGCATAAAGACCTGCTCCATACGCTTTGCGGACAATAATCGATATCTTCGGTACTGTCGCTTCCGCCATAGCTGAAATCATTTTAGCTCCATGACGAATGATCCCAGCTCTTTCTACTTTTGTGCCAATCATAAATCCGGGGATGTCAGCAAGGAATAATAAAGGAATATGAAATGCATCACATAATGTAATAAATCTTGCAGCCTTATCTGCAGAATCATGAAATAGAACACCACCTTTTATCCGGGGTTGGTTCGCGACTATTCCGATGGACTGACCATTTAACCGACAAAAACCTGTGATCAATTCTTGTGCAAATAAATGTTTGATTTCAAAAAAAGAATCTTCGTCAATAATCCGTTGTATTAAATCATTCATATTAAATGGTGAATTCTGATGTTTAGGAATGATTTCCTCTAATGTCTTGGCCCAGCTTTTGGGAGACTTTGCTTGTATAGTTGGTGGCTTCTCTGAAAAGTTAGCAGGGAAGTAAGCTAAATAGTTACGGGCAATTCCAATAGCTTCTTCCTCAGATTTAGCTAATATATCACCACATCCTGATACTGAACAGTGCATTTTAGCTCCACCCATTTCTTCTAACGATACCTTTTCACCAATGACTGATTCTGCCATACGTGGTGAACCTAAATACATGGAGGCATTCCCTTCCACCATGATGACAATATCACAGAATGCTGGTATATAAGCTCCTCCTGCAGCAGACGGACCAAATAATAAACAAACTTGTGGGACTTTCCCTGACAATTTTACTTGGTTATAAAAAATTCTCCCTGCGCCTCGACGACCTGGGAACATGTCGAGTTGATCTGTAATTCTTGCACCGGCAGAATCCACAAGATAAAGGAGTGGTACCTGAAGTTTTTCTGCTGTTTCTTGGATTCGGATTATTTTTTCTACCGTTCTAGCTCCCCAAGAGCCTGCTTTAATTGTTGAATCATTTGCCATAACACAAACTGTTTGCCCATTTATTTTCCCTATTCCGGTAACGACACCATCTGCAGGTAAGCCTTTTGCCATACAGTTCGCTAAAATAGCATCCTCTATTTGTAACCCTTCATCAAAAAGTAACGCTAATCTTTCTCGAACAAATAACTTTCCCTGTGTTTTATTTTTTTCATGGTATTTTGTTACCCCACCCTTTTTAATCGTATCGAGACGCCCTTGTAATTCCTTTTCAAAAGACATCATCCTTTCCCCCTTTGTTTCTGATCTCACTAGCTACTAAAAATCCGGATTACCTTTGTTTGCTTGTAGATTATGACTGTCCAATTCCCTCCCAATCTTCTCCTGAATAAATAATCCTGCCTGATGGATCTTTTCTTTGCTGACTCCAGTACTGATTCCCATACCATCTACCATATAAAGAAGATCCTCAGTTGCTAGATTACCAGATGAACCTGGAGCATAGGGACAACCACCCAGTCCACCTACTGAACTATCATATTTTGAAATCCCCATATATAAGGAAGCGATTACATTTGCAAGCGCTGTTCCCCTTGTATTATGAAAATGCATGGCAAAGATATCACTGGGAAAACGATAAAGTAAAGCCATTACTACTTCTTGGACTTGTCTAGGATTTGCTACACCAATCGTATCTCCTATAGATAGCTCATTCACTCCCATTTCAATTAATTTATCGATTACGTTTAAAATGGATTTGATCGAGATTTCTCCCTCAAATGGACAACCAAATACTGTTGATAGATAGGCTCTCACTGTCTTACCTGCTGAAAGAGATTCTTGGATAACTTGCTTTACTATCGGATATGTTTCTTCTATTGTTTGATTACGATTCTGTTTGTTATGCGTTTCACTAGTAGACATAAACACAGCTACCTCATCAATATTTGCCATCAGTGCACGCTCAAGACCTTTCATATTTGGAACCAGTGCAGCATATGTTACATCTTTTTGGCGATCAATACCTTTAGTAACCGCAATGGCATCTGCCAAAGCTGGAATCCAATTTGGATGAACGAAAGATGTCACTTCAATGTAAGATAGTCCAGTTATCGATAGATGGTTAATCCAACTTATTTTATCTTCGGTTGAAATAAACAATTTCTCATTTTGCAATCCATCACGTGGACCAACCTCTTTAATGATGACAGATTTTGGCCAATTCATAACTTAAAATCACCTCCAAATGGGCTTATCATTTTCAGGAGATATTCTTGTATCTGTTAAGAAACATTACTCTAATTCAATTAATACATCGCCATCATTAACAAAATCACCCTCACTAATCATGATCTTTTTAATTGTGCCACTCATTTCTACTGATATAGGGATTTCCATTTTCATCGATTCCAAAATGATTACATCTTGACCTTGATCTACGTGATCACCAACTTGAATAACTATTTTCCATACACTCCCTGCCATATTAGAAACTACCTTGTTCATTTTATTGCGCCCTCCTTCGATTCTCATCTATCCATCAGTAGACTATCTACTACTATTCTATTCACGTAAAAGCTAGTTATAATCTCCAACTAATTTTTGCATTATTTAGTTTTTATAAACACACAAGGCGCTACTCGAAACAAAAAAAGTCAACAGGATATCCTGTTGACTTCAAGTAAAATTATTTATTACGACAGTTCTTACAAACATTAAAAACTGGATTACTGTCCGTTCTATAAGGATATAATAATTTAATTCTTGTTCTTTTGCATAATGGACATTCTCCACGTCCTTTGTGCGGAAGCTTTTTTAAACTTTTCCCCCGATATCTCTTCGCCATTTCCATCATCCATCTTTCTTTTAGACTCTTTTCTAAAAGTATGTTGCTTTCACACAAGAAAAATCGGCTCTTGGATTTTTTCTATATAAATTAGAAGCAATTTTAATAGAAATTAGATGAGTATTTAAGTGAAAAGAGCACACGATAAACTTGAAACGTACAATCATCCTAATACGAAAAGAGCCATCATTTAACTCTTACTTTATTAAATGATGGATTGACTGAAATATTGTTAGGCAGGTAGATGTATTTTAAAATAATTTTTTGAAAAAGTTGAGCAAATGATGTTCATGATCCTCTTCTGTATCCTCCTGTCGCTTTATATTGTTTTGATTCCTAATGTAAATATCGTCTTTGTTTATCGCATAATCATATGCCAGTACTAAACCTAATTCAGTTTCAAATTCTTTGTTTGTAGAGAGTAAATATTTACAGTCCATTCTATTTGCTAGCTTTATGTAATCAGACAAATACTTGTAATTCATTTTCCCATTTAAAAATAATGTAGCCTCTTTGTTTTGATTCATAAATTCTTCGACTTCTTTATATGTTCCTTTTTCCCTTACTTGTTGTTTCGATAACGCGACAACAACTCGTTCACGAAGGGTGCCTAGAAATTTCCGTCTCTCATCGGGTTTCGTTTCTCTAATTCCAGTAAGTCCTTGTTGGATATATTCATCAATGTTGTTTTTTTCACTCACATTCGTTCCCCCAATTTTGGTGTTACTAACTACGCGTTTTTTTTCTTAACTTCAATTCAAAAATACCTTAGTATCGAGTGTTATATCTTGAATGAATTGTAAACCTCCTTGTTAACGAAGACTTACAGCTTTTTCTACTTGCGCTTGATGAGAAGCATCTGGATTTCCATCTTTATGCTTTATACTATTATCGAAGTAAACATCAAAATGTCCTGTAATTCCATTATTATATATATATTCCTGTTCATGAGGCATAAAACTCATGCTTGGCGCAATCCTTCTACCTTCAAATTCGAGAATCACAGCTCACGGATTCCATGAGAAACCCTCCCCAAATTGACTTTGCGATTGTAGAGTCGTTACTTGTAACTGTTTTTAGAATCTGCATGATTAGCATCCAACGTCCATTTAATATTGAAGCTCTTGCCAGTCATTAAATCATTAACTTTAGCTGTTTTTCCTATTGTAAACACATATTGTGCCTCTGTCCACCAATCTAACATCTCACCATATTTCTCTCCAACAACTTGTTTTATAGCAATAATACGGACCGGTATTTTTAACTTCTGGCCGAGAGACAACATATTAATCATTTTTAAATTGTTAGCATTTACTAGTTCAGTTTGTGGTATTCCTTATTTCAAACTTAAGTTCCATATATTGTCGCCAGAGGCAACTGTATGAGTCAGATAGGATAAAGTATTTATTCCCTTAGAAGGTTCATTCTAAGCCATTAAATAATGGTAAGTGCCTGCTCTACTCTCAATAGATCTGTTTTCAAATTGTTTTCTTTACGAATCGATTCAATGGCCACCTCAAAACGATTTGCTAAGAATGAGTAATTATCTCCTGACCTTACGGAATAAATAAACGTTGTTCTTTTTTCCGTAATTGGAGATTTTGGCGCTTGCCCCTTATTGTTAACAATAATTGACAACGTTTGGCCAATTTTCAGGGCATCAGTTGCAAGATTATTTGCTTCTGCAACAACGTATTTGTAGTCGGAATTGATTGAGGGGACGTTACAGTTGATGGAGTTGTTAAAACTTGGCCAATACGAAGGATATTAGACAACTTTACCGAAGTTCATTTATTTTTCTTAAGATTTTCCAATAATTTATTGGTAGGAAAATTTAATCATTTTTGCAGTACGGGAAGGAATTTGTTAAAACTTGTCGAATAATTTTAAGGTTAGAATGATAATAGGAGGTCCTGAAATTGCCAGAAGTAAATAAATCAATGAATAAACTAATTGACCAATATCCTGCTTTACAAAAGGAATACGAAGATTATAAACTTATGAAGCTGTCTTTGGATATGTCACGAGGAAAGCCAGGCCCTGAACAGCTTGATTTGTCCATGGACATGATGAATGTATTAGATAATGATTCTTTAAAAGTAGAAGAAAAATTAGATATTCGCAACTACGGATCAATAGACGGCTTAGTAGAAACGAAAGATCTATTTGCTCAAATGCTACAAGTGAATCGTAATCAAGTGATTATCGGCGGTAACTCCAGTCTAAGTATGATGCATGATACTGTTGCAAGAGCCATGCTTCACGGTGTGATAGACAGTGATACACCATGGATTAGGTTACCTAAAGTGAAGTTTTTATGTCCTAGTCCAGGATATGATAGACATTTTGCTATTTGTGAGTTATTTAATATTGAAATGATCACTATTGATATGTTAGACGATGGACCTGATATGGATAAAGTAGAGGAGTTAGTTAGTAAAGATGAAACAATTAAAGGGATTTGGTGTGTGCCGAAATATAGTAATCCAGATGGGATAACCTATAGTGATGAAGTTGTAGAACGGCTTGCTAGTATGTCCACTAAAGCGAACGATTTTAAGATTTTTTGGGATAATGCGTATGCAGTCCATCATTTAACTGATGAGCCTGACACTTTGAAAAATATCTTAACTACTTGTAAGGATGCTGGTTATCCAAATCGAGTATACATTTTCACATCAACTTCCAAGATAACCTTCCCAGGCTCTGGAGTTGCAGCAATGGCGGCAAGTGAAGAAAATATTGCTTTTATAATAAAACAATTGGCTATACAAACAATAGGACCAGATAAAATAAATCAATTACGCAATGTACGTTTTTTGAAAGAAATAGACAATATCACCGAACATATGAAAAAGCATGCTGATTTAATAAAGCCTAAATTCGATATTGTCATAAACGAATTGGAATCCAATTTAGGTGATTATTCTATTTCAACATGGAGCAAACCAAATGGTGGGTATTTCATTAGTCTAAATACATTAGAAGGATGTGCTACGGAAGTAATCAAACTTGCCTCTGAAGTCGGTGTTACGCTTACGAAAGCAGGTGCCACCTTCCCTTACGGAATAGATCCAAGAGATCGAAATATCCGGATTGCACCTACTTATCCAAATCTAATTGAATTAAAAACAGCTATCGAGGTATTGTGTCTATGCATTAAATTAGTCAGTATAAACAAGATGCTACAACTACAGTAAATAGTAAGACCTTATTTGGTTCAGTCCAATTAAGGTCTTTTTTAGTCTAAAACGAATACATTTGCGAACGTGCTCACAAAAAAAAGCTAACCCAAGAATCAAGGGTCAGCTTCGTATGAACCAATTTCTATTTCTTTGGTTATCCATTAATATATTTCCGTTTATTTGAGCTTATCATTCGATTATTAACTTTTTTCTCTAACTTAAAGAGAATAAAAACCAAAATACCTAGTTCTGCTAACATACCAACTGATTGTGCCAGCGCTCCGATTTTCCCATTCCAATAAGGAAAATGCGTAGATGTTATCACTAAAACAAGAAATGTAAAAAGTAGATTCACGGATTGTGAAATAACCATAACTTTTGTGTTTTTCCCTACCATTAATAATCCATTACAAAAATCGATGAATGGAAAGACAAGCGTCATCAACATAAATACTTTCAAACTATCCATACTCGCAATGACAAGACGCTGATTCGCCCCAAGTATATCCTCGATAAACCAACTACCTATTGGTGTAAAACAAAATATCGCCAATAATCCAGTTGGAATGAATCCAATCATTAACGTAAATCGTTGTACTTTATGCGGATTTTCTTTATAAAACGTTAGAACAATTTGATGTGTGTAGGTAAAGAAACTCAGGAACAACTGAGTTATGCTAAGAGCAATTGCATACGACGCAATCGCTAACTCTATTTGATTCGTTTTACCAAGAAAAGCATTGATTACCGGTCCAACCATAACGATAATCAGCGAGGAAATGATTAATGGATTATAAAAACGAAAAATCTGAGCCTTTTTCGTTATTGTATATTCCTGATTAAGCTTTACCATCTTTTTAACTAAGAAACGCCCTTCTATAAAACTAATGAAACTTTCAACTACCATCCCCGCTAAAAAAATATACGCTCCCGTTTTAGCATTAATATTTCCAGTTTTTATAAATATAAGTGAGAGGATATACATGACGATCAGCCGAATAATCATTCCGATCGTCAACCATTTCGTCTGCTTATTTAAAATAATTACACCTTGGAACAAACACCGTATCGCAGAAAAAAACGTAACAATGATTAACACTTGGTACACATCGACAATCTGGTCGACCATTATTGGATCTGCACCAAAAAACTCAGAAAAAATCCACTTACCTACAGGCGTATACGCTATAGTAGCTGCAATGATCATTAAAACGCTTACAACATACACTCCTACAATCGACATCAGTCTAAATGAAGCTTTATCACGGACTAAGGCGGAACAAGTATTTCTTAACAAGACACCAAGACGTTCTGTTATTCCAAATAAGCTCATCGCTATAACATAACTAGCAATGATAACCTCTGCATTCTCCCCTCTCGTTAACGTTCCATTAATGATCATATGAGAAAATGTCACGAGACTAGCTGATAACCCCAATGGAATAAAAAACATCAGAATTCTTTTCGTTGATAGTCCATTATCTAGTTGGTTGATAATCTTTCCCTTCTCCCCGAAATTTTTATTTAATTACCTATTCGTTCTCGCTACTATCTACCTCTATTAAATCCGTTCTATAACATACTATTTTAACAAATATTCAAAAAATATTCTAGAATTCTATGCTTATTAAATTTCAGAACCAAGAATCTTTAGGATTTTTACATCATTTCAAACTAACAGACATTAACATTACTTAAAAGTTCATTTATTCTTATATTTTAGTTACTTTAATTGCAATCATTCCCATAAAAGTTAATAATATTTAGGTAGACTACTAAACGATATTTGCAAGAGGAAAAACTTAAAAAGAGGAGTGAATAACATGAAAAATGGGAGAATTAGACATATAGCTATCTTCACATTGAAGTATCCGGTAGATTCAACTGAAGCAATGAATTTTTTACAAGATGGAGAAAGTATTTTACGAGCTATTCCAGTGGTTGAAAACTTTGAAGTCTTACGTCAAGTAAGTCCAAAGACAACATTTGATTTTGGATTCTCAATGGAATTTAAAAGTTCAGATGATTATGATACATACAATAACCACCCTAGCCACCAATCTTTCGTTGAGAATCGTTGGAAAAAGGAAGTAAAAGACTTTCAAGAAATTGATTTTTTAAATCTAAATTAATCCTGTACAAACTGGAGTGAGATCATGAAGCAACATTTAACAGGGAAAATCGCCTTAGTGACAGGTGGATCAAAGGGACTTGGAAAAGTCATAAGTGCTGAATTAGCAGCTGCAGGAGCCACCGTTGTCGTGAATTTTGCAAATAATCAAAAAGCAGCTGATCAAACAGTTAATACTATTTTATCAACTGGAGGCAAATCTTTCGCCATAAAAGCTGATATTACAAATGAGCATGATATCACTACTCTTGTTAAAGAAGTAGAAAACTCTTGTGGTGGTTCGATTGATATTTTAGTCAACAATGCAACTGGTCCACAACCTGAGTTATCAATTGAAGAAAGCAACTGGGAAGACTATTTAGACCAACTCAACTTCTTTGTAAAGGCTCCTCTACTATTAGTCAAGGCGATCTTGCCAAGCATGAAGGAAAAAGGTGAAGGTAGAATTATTAATATCGGAAGTGAAGTTATTCAAATCGGCAATGCAAATTTCGCAAATTATGTAACAGCAAAATCTGCGCAACTAGGAATGACTCGGTCTTGGGCAAATGAACTAGGTCCTTTTGGGATCACCGTGAATTTAGTTAACCCAGGATTTATCCCTGTTGAAAGACATAGTCATCTAGGTTCAGATATTATTAGTGGTTATCAAAAGAATGTACCTCTTCGTAAAATGGGAGAACCGATTGATATTGGACATTCGGTTGTCTTCTTAGCATCAGAAGGCGGAAGATTTATCACCGGTCAATCCTTATCAGTTAATGGTGGAAATACGTTTGGTATTTAGAGGTCGACAATTACCAATCCAGTAATCGATAGTATAAAGGAGAGATTCGCCTCTCTCCTTTTTATATATACTTATCCTGACTATGACTATGTCGTAAACTTTTTCACAGAATATATTTTTGCTAGATGGTTGTTTTATACGGAATCATCACCACAGCATGATGTCCTTTGAGCTAAGCTGAGATAAGTAGATTCGTATTAAATAAGTGTATGCTGTTCTTCAAAATAAACAGCTTTCCCTGTTTTAGCAGATTCATAAATAGCCTCTAAGATCTGTGTAACAACATAGGCCTGCTCTGGTTTCACGACAGGATCTGTATCCTCAATGATATTATTTATCCATAGACGAGCTTCTAAGTCAGCATCAGATTCCGATTTACCATCGTAAAATGCTACACCTCCTGCATCTAATTCAACATTGGTCGTGTAAAGTTTCCCGAAACTTTCACCATTAATTCGCAAGCCATCTTTCATATCTGCTCCACCCTCAGTTCCACTAAGCGAGCATTTCGCTTCATCAACATCTAAAGAATTTAATGCCCAGCTTGATTCTAAAACAATCGTTGCTCCATTTTCCATCGTGATAAAACCAAAAGCAGAATCTTCAACTGAGAACTTTTCTGGATCCCATGGCCCCCATGCATTTGCAGCTCCTTTTTTCTGGCTTAACTTATGATATGTTGAGCCCATTACAGACTTTGGTTTATAGTTATTCATCATCCACAATGTTAAATCCAATGCATGTGTACCAATATCAATTAATGGACCTCCACCTTGTTTTTCTTCATCTAAAAACACACCCCAAGTTGGCACTGCCCGTCGACGTATCGCATGGGCTTTAGCAAAATAGATTTCTCCTAGATCA
This sequence comes from Metabacillus sp. GQ13, assembly GCF_059758525.1. Lineage (NCBI taxonomy): Bacteria > Bacillati > Bacillota > Bacilli > Caryophanales > Bacillaceae > Metabacillus > Metabacillus sp. GQ13. The sequence continues at coordinate 89,420 of NZ_JCAXET010000008.1, read as the reverse complement.
CCACGTTCAGTAAGATTATGTAAATGCTGACTATCTGGACGGAAACGATTGTTATAACCAATCGTTAGTTTTTTTCCTGAACGTTTTGCCGCCTCAACCATTAGACGAGCTTCGTCTGAGGTCTTTGCCATTGGTTTTTCGCACATAACATGTTTACCTGAATCTAAGGCAGCTATTGAGATTTCAGCATGAGAAGTGTTAGGTGTCAGAACATGAACAACTTCAATGGACTCATCCATAAGCAATTCTTGGTAATCCTGATAAACTTTCGTGGTGCTAGAGCCATATTCAGATGCTGCTTTTTCAGCTCTTTCAACAAGTACATCACAAAATGCAACTAGTTCTACAGTATTTAATTTTGATAAGCTAGGCATATGCTTCCCATTTGCAATTCCACCACAACCGATAATAGCCACTTTTACTTTTTTAGACATTCTTTATTCCTCCAATATTGTTATTTAGTATTTATTTAAAATAAAGCTCAAGATGCTCCTTTGCTTTCACAATTCCTTGACGTTCAGATTCAAGTGATCCCCAATAGCGATGATCCTCAAGCTCAATACTTATCGGTCCTGTATATCCGATTTTCTCTAATCTAATGGCGATTTTGGACCAATTAACATCACCTTGACCAGGAATGGTATAACGCCAAGATCCTTCTGAAAAATCGTATTTTGAACCAAATGTAGCTTGAATGACACCAGATTCATATAATTCATCATGCAATACCTCGGTATCTTTTCCATGGCAATAGTTCACTCGATCACCAAACTCACTTAAAAAACGTAAATGATCAATACCTAGTCGAACTAAATGAGAAGGATCATAATTAATTCCAAAGTGTTTAGATGGTATCGTATTGAACATAGCTCGGAGCATTTCAGGTGTACAACCCAAGGTCGGATAATATGGGGCAGGTCCAGGCCATCCTTCTAGGGCAAGATAAACATCAGCTAATTCAGCATGCTTCACAATGCTTGGAAAAGTCTCTTTCCAAATCCCAAACGCTTCTTCTCGGGACATCGTAATGTCATCCGGAACAAGACACATAAATAGTACCTTTCCACCTAGCTGTGAGATTTCTGTTATTTGATTATTTAGTGCTGCTACCGCATCTGTTCTGGAAATTTCATCTGAACTTAATAGCTTTGTTTGACCAACAGCACCTATCCCATCAATCGTACCAACTTCTAGTCCTGCGGTTTCTAAAACAGACTTTACTTCCTGGTTATAATATGGGACATCAATGACATCAATTCCAATACTCGAAGCCCAGTTTGATAGTAACTCTATTCCATGTGAACCAATTTTAGGCGGAATTCTCATACCTATTTTTTTATTCATAACAAAAACCTCCTACTAGAATATGTTATTTCTCTATCATTATTTAATTCCACTAAATGTGATGCCACGGATAAATGTTTTTTGTAAAAAGAAGAATAGAATAATGACAGGAACCGTCATCATGGTAGAAACAGCCATCATTAATCCCCATTCTGATCCTTTTTGGCTTTGGAATTGCTGTAAACCTAATGAAAGGGTATATTTTACAGAATCTGTTAAATAGAGCAGTGGGCCAATAAAATCTGTCCAACTCGCCATAAACTGAAATAATCCTACTGCTAATACAGCTGGTTTTGCAAGTGGTAGCATGATTTGCCAATAGATTCTAAACTCCCCAGCTCCATCAATTTTAGCTGCCTCTCTCAAACTATCAGGTAAGCCCATGAAGAATTGTCGTAACAAGAAGATATAAAAGGGAACTCCAAAAAATGCAGGAATGATCAATGGATATGGTGTTCCAACCATACCTAACTTTTCAAACAACAAAAACAGTGGGATCATTGTCACTTGACCAGGAATCATCATGACTCCAATTGTGATCATAAAGATGATATTTCTACCTGGCCACTTAAGCTTAGCAAAGCTATAAGCAACGAGAGGACAGGATAAAATTGCACCTATCGTACTTAATACGGTGATAATGATTGTATTTTTCAAATATGTGAAAAAAGGGATATATGACATCGCATCGAGGTAATTGCTCCACATAACCGGCTTTGGAATCCATTCAGGTGGAAACGTAAACACTTGTGTTAAAGGCTTCAATGATGTTGATACCATCCAAATAAACGGAATCATAAAGAAAAGAGACGCGATAATTAGCACGAGATGAGCTGAAAAACGAGAGATTTTCTTATTCCTAATCCCCTCCATTATTTTCCCTCCTTATTTACCTTGATAATGTACCCATCGCTTAGATGTGATAAAGACGATTGCTGTTAAGGCCATAATAATCACAAAAAGAATCCAAGCCATTGCCGAGGCATAGCCCATTTTAAAAAACTTGAACCCGTTGTCATACAAGTACATGACATAAAAGGTTAACGAGTTTGCTGGTGTTCCTTGTCCTTGTGTCAAGGTATATGGCAAGGTAAATTGCTGAAAGGCCCCGATAATCCCCATTATTAGATTAAAAAAGATAACAGGTGTTAATAGAGGTAGTGTAATATGAAAGGTCTTTTGAAACCAATTCGCTCCATCAACTTTAGCCGCATCATAATAATCCTCCGGGATATCACCAAGGCCTGCCAAATAAATCACTACCGCCTGCCCAATTCCCCATAATGACATCATAATAAGCGATGGTTTTGACCATATTTCACTTCCAAGCCACGCTGGTCCTTCAATTCCTATCGTGCTAAGAATCCCATTCACCAAACCAAATCCAGGATTTAGAAGCCACATCCATAAAACAGCTAGTGCTACGTGTGGTACTAACGTCGGCAAGAAAAAAACGGTCCGGTATATAGCCATTCCCTTTACCTTCATGTTCAGCATCATTGCAAGTGCTACCCCGAAGATGACACTTAACGGTACAAAAAACACTGCAAAGTAAACGGTATTATAGACCGATTTCCAAAACAACGTATCACTCATTAAATCCTTATAATTTTGAAGGCCTATAAATTCTCCCGGCTGTAAAATACTGTATGTTGTGAAACTAAAATAAATAGAAGAGAATAATGGAAGTGCATAGAAAATGATTAGCCCAATCAACCATGGAGATGCAAATATTAGACCATACTTGTATTCTCCTAAATTCGAAGATCTCTTTTTAGGAGGAACACTTACTAGCTTACTAGGGGGTGTATTTGCCGGCATATTAGGTCCGACCATTTGCGATTTACCTTTCACTTTCATTCTCCCCTTTCTAAAAGATCCATATGGGGAGGAAACAGCCTCCCCTTTATTTATTATTTATTTAGCTCTTTATTTACTTTCTCTGTTACCTTATCAAGGATTTCTTTTGGAGTACCATTACCTCTTGTTGCATTCTCGACAGCACTAGCAAGTTCATTCCAATATAAAGATCCTTGCGTCATTACCGGTCGATGATGTGAAGCTGGCAGTATTTCAACAAACTCTTTTAAAATTGGATCATCCTTGTAGCCTAGTTCTTCATTAACAGCATCAATTACGGAAAAATCTCTAGCAATTCCACTAAATATCTTTTGACCCTCTTCACCACTATAGAACTTCATAAATTCCCAAGCTTCTTCTTTATTTTTGGCTCCTTTAGGCATAACAACTGACCACCCACCCGACCAAGTTGTATGATTTTCACCAGTCGGAGTTGGAATCGGGAACACACCATAATTCAAATCTGGTTTGAATTTATTAATAGCTGAAACTTCCCATGGCCCACTTACTTTCATACTGAGTTGTCCTGTTAAGAATGGGTCCATTGCACCTGTCCCTTGGGAATCTGTAAATCCAGCAATGTTCTCAACATTATATTTCTTTGCATAATCTGTCATCCATTGGAGCGCCTCAATTACATTCGGATCATTTGCAGTGACGGCCTTAGTGTCAGGATCATAAAAATCTCCTCCAAAAGCCCAACCCCATCCATACAACCATCCTTGTCCGAACCAAGGAATAAAACCAATTTGTTCAAATCTATTACCATCTTTAACTGTTAATTTTTCGGCAGCAGCTTCTAACTCTGCTATTGTTTTTGGTGGATTAGCAGCATCCAGCCCAACTTCATCGAAATGATCCTTATTATAATAGACAAGACGAGAATCAGTTGTAGTTGGCATACCATATAATTTGCCTTCATAACTAGCTTCTTCCCATGCAAAAGGATAATAAGTATTTTTTGAGACTCCACTTTCGTTAGCTAATTCAGTCAAATCTTCTAATGAACCTTGTGCTGCCCAGGAGCCAATTTCAAAACGGTCAAAATAGGCTACATCTGGTGGATTCCCCCCCGAAACGGCAGTCAGCAATTTTTCATTTTGTCCTTCACCTTGATTTGCAGTGTAAACAGCATTTATTTTAATGTCTGGATTTTTTTCTTCAAAAGACTTAATGACCTCCTCGACAGCTTCACCTGTAACATCTGTCATTGAATGCCAAAAGGTAACTGTCGTTTGTTTATCCTTTGATTCATCATTCGAACTAGAATTTGATGAGCACCCAGATAGAAACAAAGATAATGATAAAACGAAAACAAATGCTACTAATTTAAACCTACTTTTGTTTTGCTCCATTTAAATCCCCCTACCTTTTTTATAATAAGATTCAGGTTAAATAAACTTGTACTTGCCCCTTTCTTTTGTTTTTCAAAAACACCATTAATAAAAGCGCTTACATTACCGTGTGAAAAAATAGAGTTACCTTAAATATAATATAACATGTAATCTATGTTGATATTAATGGTATATCATTAGATTAACAACCTTATAAATATATGTCAATATGCTTTTTATATATTTATAATCTTCAGATAATAAATACCCACTCTCTTTCGTGAGATTTTGCTTCAAAAAACCTCCCAACCTGATAGGAATTTCAGGTTGAGAGGTTTTTAGGGGGTCACAAAATTGAGCTAAACTCTTTATAAGTTAGATTTAACGATTGTCGATTTACCCTCTATCAAGGTGTAATCGATAAAAGTATGCTTAGGGATAATTTCACCTTTTAATTGCTTCATTAGTAATTTTACAGCTTCACTACCCATATCAACCTCATGTTGAAGGATATGGGTAAAGGTAGCTTGGTCAATTCGATTCTCCGGAGAATCAAAGCAAACAATTGAATAATCCTCTGGGACTTTTTTGCCTATATCATTGATTACTTTAGTTAAAATACGTGCTAACTCATATTCACAAACAACAAATCCAGTTAATGTAGGATTATCAAGAATAAATCGTTTCATCAGTTGATAATCATTAGATAATAGAACCTTTGAATCATCTTTAGAAACATTCTGAGGTAAACTACTAACCAAATTAGTTAGCTCTAAGTTCGGATTTAATTTTATGCCTTGTTTAGAATAGGCCATATGAAACCCCTTAATTCTTTCTTCTATTGTCGATGTACCTATTGGGGAAGGAGATATGAAAGCAACTTCTGTATGTCCTAGTTCGAATAAATGTTTCGTTAATGTTTCACTTGCTCGTTGATTATCCGTGCATACAGAACTAGCAGGAATGCCTTTCAAATAACGATCAATGAGGACTAAGGGAAAATCGATTAACACCAATTTCAGCAATTCAACATTGTAATGTTCACCATGAACAGGAAAAATGATTAAACCGTCTACTCCATCATTAACAAGACTATTAATCGCATTCTCCTCTTCTTTGATTAGACCGCTCGTTCGACGGATAATTAAGTGACTATTATTTTGCAAACAATGCTTCTCTATTGTTTTAACGAGGTTTAAACCATATGTGTCGGAAAAGTCAGGAATAATTAAAGCAATTAATTTACTATCTGCGCGTATATTCGTAACTATATTTTTGGTCCGTTCTATTTTTTCGGTATGAGCGTCCGCTACAAAAGATCCTTTTCCTCTTATCCGCTCAATTATCTCGTTTTGAGCTAATAAGTCTAATGCCTTCTTTGAGGTAATCCTACTAACACTAAACTGATCAGCTAACTCCTTTTCAGAAGGAACACGATCACCAATTTTAAGCTGCCCAGCTTTTATTTGTTCAGTAATATAAGTTAGTATTTTTTCGTAAAGAGGAGTTTTCATTGATATCAATCACCTTTTTGTTTAGTTGTTATATTAAGTATATTTAATATAACATCCGTTTCCTTATAACACAACAAACCTACCTAGTTAACTAGTAAGAAAGTTCTATTATTAATTGAAATAGAAGTGAAAATTCGCAAGAGCCCTTTCAGCGATGTATAAGAACATGAGCACTTCATAATGAGATAAAGGAAACATGATAAGCAACACGATATTCGATGTTGACTTATTCATGGAGGAGGATGAAGTTCACTAGAGGTTGGGCTCTGGAGCTAAATAAAAAAGAGGCAAACTCATCCAAATAATCGAGATATCACATGTAAAGAAATAGCTTTTTAAACACTATTCCCTCTACTTTGTGTGCTCAATTTTTTTGTGAGTCTACCTCAGTGATTTCAACCATTTCTTTTGTATTAGTATCAGTGAATTATCTTAGTAAAGTGCCTATCAATAAAAAACTTTATCCACATTATATTTTGCTTTTAGTGTATTAATCATATACGTTTCATAAATTTCTCTATCAACAGGATTATCCACGAGACAGATAGCAATTTTATATACTTCGTCACGATGCATTTTAATTGCTGATACATTGTCTTCGAAATTTTTTCTGACACGATGTCGCAACTTTCTTGCCTTACCGACAAATAACAATTGGTCTCTATTATTAAAAAATAGATAAATTCCACTTTTATCTCTAGGTATTTTCATATAATCTGTAAATCCATACACGCTACTTAGGTCGGGCTCGCCCTTTTCACCTAACTGTCTTTTTTTCACTATTTCCATTTCAATCGCTGGCATTTCAATTTTTATCAAGTGATTTCACTTCCTTGTTTCTTTTTTATCATTACCTAGTAAATCATCTACCATGGTCACCGTATAATAACTGTTCTCAGATAAACAGTCAACCCACGTCTATTCAACGATAACCATTGAAGTTAAAAAAAAGATACGTTTGTTTACTTTTGAGATAATCTCTCAATAATTGTCGCTAATAAAAATGTTCGTTCGACAAGACTTGGAATCTCAAGATATTCTTTGTCACTATGTGCATTTCCACCAATAGGTCCTAACCCATCTATTGTTGCTACACCAAGGGATGAGGTAAACGATGCGTCTGAACCACCACCAGTTGCTGTATCCTCTATCACGACACCAATTTCATCCCCAACATCTTGAATGATTCTAAGTAATGCGCGGGTTTTTTTGTTTTTTTCCATAGGAGGTCGATTCATTTCACCTTCTAAAGAAATTTTTGTACCTGCTACATCTGAAGAAGAACATATTCTTTCTAAACTCTCTTCTAGTCTCTCTACTTGTTCCAATTCCTTTATCCGCACATCGATCTGTGCCTCAGCATGATCAGAAATCGTATTTGCACTCGAGCCACCTTCGATCATACCGACATTGACACTTATTCCATTTTCATGATCAGATAGTTCGTGCAATTGGATAATTTTATGTGCCAATGCCTCAATCGCACTTCTCCCTTTTTCTGGTTCTATACCAGAATGAGCAGCTCTACCTTCTACGATCAAAGTATAATTTCCCTTTCCTCGTCTAGCAGTAACGAGTGAACCATCTTTCCTCGCTGGCTCCATGACAAGTGCGAATTTTTTCCCCTTCGCTTCTCTTTCAATCATTTTACGAGAAGTAGGTGAACCTATTTCTTCGTCACTATTTAGAACAATGCGGATATTATTATACCCAGGACTTCTATTGTTTAACAACGCTTTGACAGCATATAAAACGGCCGCTTGGCTTGCCTTCATATCTATGACACCTGGTCCAAATGCTCTATTCCCTTCAATACGAAACGGTCTTTCTGCTGTTGTACCTTCAGGAAATACAGTGTCCATATGGGCAAGTATAATAATTTTAGGATCTATTGCATCCTTGTGCTCAATAATTAAATGATTTCCATATTCTTCTTCTTCTACTACCAGACAATTGAATCCAAGCTCCTTATAGCTTTTTTCTAATATCTTACCAATTTTATCGACGCCTTGTTTTTGATAGGAACCACTATCTATGTTTACAAGCTTTTCAATAAATTGCAACATCTCTTCCTGATGCTGTTCCAAAAATGTTTCCATGAAGCATTTGCCTACTTTCTTTCCCACAGATGAGATACGATCTATATAGATTTTAACAGAATAAAGGGCTTCAAGTAAGTAGCAGCAGTTTGTTTATTAAGTATTGAGTTGATTTTAACGAAGTCACTATTCTATTACATTAAAATATTCGCAATACCCCATAATAAAACAAAACTAATAACGATCGTTACATTTGATAGGGTCCCAACAAACTTCTGATCATAGCCAAACTCTACAGAGTAAGGTAAAACAGAGACAGAAGTAGGTAATATTAGACCGATTAATATCGTGTACTTGAACATATCATCAAATGGCAATAAGAAAAATAACCCAATACCTACAGCCAAACCTAAACCATATCGTAATCCCAAGAACTTCATCATTAACTTAATATACCTTTTTTTAAATGAAAAATTCAAATAGATCCCCAACAGTAATAGTGATAGCGGCATATTTGCCGCTGAAATGATTTCAGAAACATGTAGAACCGTTTCAGGTAATCTCCACCCTACTAAATTAATAACAACGACAAGAATATAGGTCATAAAAGGAATCGATTTTGACATTTTAGAAATAGCTGTCTTAAAATTTAATTCAACCTCATCAGAAGAATAGTAGCTCCCAATAAGATAACTTAAACCGAATACAATAAACGCATTCCCGACATCGAACATTCCAAAGTAGGTTAAGCCCTCTTTACCAAAGATGACCTCAACTAACGGATATGCAAAAAGACCGATATTAAAGCCAGGGACCATCATCCCAATCATCCCTTTTTCTAACTTGATGGATCTCCTCATCATAAACAAGCTAAGAAATCCTGAAATGATTCCATAAATAAATGCGATAAAAATTAATAAAAATAATGATGGCTCTATCTTAATATCACTAAAAGTAACTATGATTAAGGTGGGGAGTGTAAGATTAAAGATAATTCTGGATACACCTTCACCATCTTTTTCTTTTAATATATTGGAACGTTTTAATATGTAACCGATCGCTATTATTATGACACAATACAAAAATTGATGATTAAAACTAGCCAAGTAAAGTTCTCCTTACTATCTAGAAGTTTATACTATTCAGTAGACTGTTATATTTATAAAAAATATATGATAATTATAATTTCAATTCACTAAATATTGAATGAAAGGTACTATTCCAACTGATTTAATTACTTTTATATCGAATGATCATCATTCCCGCAAGGTTAGTCAAACATTTTACTTACTAGTTTCATAGACTAGTTCGATTAACAAATAATGTTTTCGCAAACTTTGTTGCTATTTACAAAGTAATGCGCATTGGTTAATTTCATTTGAATAGCAAAATTTTTTTAGAAAAGAGTCAATAAATAAACAAAAAATATCGAGGCTAACGATAGCTTCGATATTTTAATATTACTTGGCTTCCTCTTCTGTTTCTTCTACTGCTTCCGCTAATTTAAAAAGAAAACGATAAATGAAAGCAAAAGCTTCTCCGAGAGAAATCGACTCATCAAAGTTGTTCATATCATCAAGCGTCACATTTAAATCCCATAGACCGTCGTCTTGATTAAACATTAAATCATATGATTTCTCATGATTGCTCAATTTCTTAGCGAGGTATTCTTTTATTGGTTTTTCTCGTTTTTTCTGCATTTTCAAACCAACCATAACATCATAGTTACCAAATACATCATCAATTTCTAAAGAAATGGCATCGACTCCGATTAATTCAACCCATTTAGACTCAAGATAAATAAACTCTTCTTTATGATCTTTTAGAAAGTTCAGTGGTTGCTGTAAAAATGAAGCTGTTTCTATAGCAATCACTTCTTCTGTTGCTTTCAGGCTCCGTTCGATATAAGCATCCTCAAATCGTGTATTTGGTTCCTTCTCGACAAAAGATATTTCACTATTTAATTCATCCGACAATAAATTTTTCTCTAGATAATCTTTTTCCTCTTTATATAACGCAATCTCGGTACTAGTCTGTTGAAGTGCCTGCTGTTCTTCTGTTATCGTTATGATAAATTGTTTCAATTCCTTTTTTAACAATTCAAGGAAACCTCCGTCCATATTCTAACCTATGTATTTAAGATGCAACTTTCATTATGCCCTAATAACATCTGAAAATCCATAGCTAGCCACTGTAAGGAGATATTGTTAAAGAGAATTATCGCTTCTCCATAACAGAAACAACAGCCTATGTAGCTAACTTGTAGAAAAGAACCTTTTAAAGATCTATCTCGAGATAAACTGGACAATGGTCACTTCCGAGTATATCTGTATGTGCTTGGACGTCTAACAGAAGTGCTGCCAAGTTCCTTGAAGCAATAAAGTAATCAATCCTCCAACCAATATTTCTTTCCCTAACTTTGCTCATATAAGACCACCAAGTAAACACATCTTGTTTATCTGGATATAGATATCGATAGCTATCTATAAAACCTGCTTCAAGTAGGTTCGTTAACTTTCCACGCTCTTCCATAGTAAATCCAGAATTACCTTTGTTGGGCTTTGGATTTTTTAAGTCGATCTCTTGGTGTGCTACATTTAGATCTCCACAAAGAATGACCGGCTTTAAATGATCTAATTCAATCATGTATTGACGGATTTCATCTTCCCAAACTAAACGTTCTTCTAGTCTAGCCAAGTCTCTCTTAGAATTAGGCGTATAAACCGTAACCAAATAAAAACGTTCATACTCGAGTGTAATTATTCTACCCTCTGCTTCTTGATCAAGATTACCTATTCCATACGATACAGTTATTGGCTTTTGTTTTGTAAATACTGCTGTCCCTGAATACCCTTTACGCAATGCATAATTCCAATATTGATGGTACCCTTCAAGTTCCAATATGATTTGACCTTCTTGTAGTTTTGATTCTTGGATACAAAATATATCTGCATCAACTTTATTAAAATAATCCAAAAACCCTTTACGAACACACGCTCTTATTCCGTTTACATTCCATGATACAAGCTTCATAAACCTGAAATCTACTCCCTGCTACCTAGTTAATTCTAGTAAATTAGTATATTTTCTTTTCATAAACTCTATTATAATATACTTTTAACAGATACTCTAAAATAATGTACCAATCTGCAAACTATCAATTTAGTTGAAAAATGATCAATCATGCATAAAATTAATATTATTTTTATATTATGGATAAAATAGAAATAATAAAATAGGAGCTAAATAAAATGACCATTCCCATTCAACCAGATTCGTTTTTATTCAAATTAGCAATTGCGACCATTTTATCGATTATTATTGGACTTGAGCGCCAATTAAAGAAAAAGCCTTTAGGTTTAAAAACATGTCTAGTAATTGGAATTGTTAGTTGCTTATTGACCTCTGTTTCAATTGAAGCATCTTCACGATATGCTGAATCGTATGTTCGACCGATGGATCCATTACGTTTATCTGCTCAGATTGTGTCTGGCATTGGTTTTTTAGGTGCTGGTGTCATTTTAAGACGTAGCAATGATATGATCTCTGGTCTCACTACGGCCGCAATGGTATGGGGTGCTGGTGGTATCGGAATTGCTGTTGGAGCAGGTTTTTGGTTTGAAGCTATTATTGCGACACTTTTACTGATAATAAGTGTCGAGGTTGTACCCTTTATATTTAAATACATCGGGCCAAAATCGTTAAGAGAACGAGAACTAAAGGTAAAGATTATTGTTGATGCAGAAGAAAAACTAACTGAAATTCTTAAAGAACTAAAGAATAAAAAAATGAAAGCAAGAAAAGTTAGAGTGAAGGATTTAGACAAAGGAAACTTGCAGCAGATGGAGCTTATTCTTTTAGTGGATGAAAAATTGTATGTAACAGACGTTTATTATACATTAAAGCAAGTTGAACATGTGATTAATGTAGAGATGGAATCTTTATAATCAATTCATAAAACCAAGACGATTACTTTACTCGTCTTGGTTTTATTCTTTCTAATTGTTTATTCTTATTCATACAACATTTTACTTCATTAGTTCCTGGTAATAATGAAAATCAAATAAACGATGTAAGATGCGCTTAAGATAGTCCCTTCAATTTTCCCAATTCTGTATCTGGTTCTCGAAAATATTAACAAGATAAACGTTAAAATAAGCATTAATATCGTATCTAAAAACATTTTCTGATCAACAGCTAATGGTGAAATAACTGAAGATAGACCTAATACGAATAAAATGTTAAAAATATTACTCCCTACTATATTTCCAAGAGCTATTTCGCTTTGTTTTTTAATGGCAGCAGTAATGGATGTAACCAGTTCAGGTAATGATGTTCCTATCGCGATCATTGTTAGCCCAACTAATGTTTCACTCATACCAAGTGCATAAGCTATTTTTGTACTATTTGTTACAACTAGATCTCCTCCAAAAACAATGGATGCAAGACCGATTAAAGTAAAAACTATATTTTTCCCCCATGTTTGATTAGACTTCCTTTGTTCTTCTTTTTCATTTTCTCTACTAGTTCTGGCAATCTCAAACACATAATACATAAAAATGACGAAAAACAACAAAAAAATGATCCCATCATTTCTAGTAATTAGATTTTGCGATATGTTGTTCTGTAATGTCACATCACTAATCATTACTAATAATGCTGAACTTGCTAATAAGATGAAAGGAATTTCTTTTCTGATTGTTTCACTTTCAACTTTTAATGGATTAATGATAGCAGTTAAACCAATGACAAGTGTGATATTGAATATATTACTACCAATGACATTCCCTAATGTAATATCTGAGCTTCCCTCTAGTGCGGCTATGATACTTACTGTTGCTTCTGGTGAACTTGTTCCAAATGCAACAATTGTTAGTCCGACTAAGATAGGTGGCACATGCAACAATTCTGCTAACTTAGAAGCACCGTCTACAAAGTAGTCTGCTCCTTTAATTAATAATGCAAATCCGATTATCAATAATAGATAAGTCATAAATCCCCTTCCTAATAAAATGTAATAATTCACAACATTATTCATTTTCCCCCTCATATCCCATGTCTCATACTGAATAATATATGGTATAATGAATGAATAGCCATTCATTATTGATAAAATCTAATGCTATCCCATACAAAGGCGGTGTGATCATTGCAAAAAATTGGTCCTATTATGATCATTGAAGGTCCTAATCATAGTAAAGTTCCTTACTCAAGGAGTTTATATCTTGATTGTCCGGATAAAGTATTAATTGATACTGGTGCAAAACGTGAAGATTTATTATATGTCGATCAAATATATGGAGTCGATTTAATTATCAATACTCATTATCACCCAGACCATACGCTACATAATCATTTGTTTCCCCGTGCTACTAAGTTGATAAACCCAAAAGAATACAAATCATCGTTAACGATTGATGGAATAACACATAATAATGGAGTCTTTCAAGAATGGGGTCCAAAAGGAGTAGAACAGTGGAAAAAAAACATTCCAGAGGAGTGGCTGAAAAGTCTTTTAGATATTAGTGGGACCTATGAGTATGAAAAGGTATATTCTTTTGGCGGAATAAATGTTAGCTTTTTACATACTCCTGGACATACAAGTGGATTTTCATGTCCCTATTTTCCGGATTTGGGGATTGTTTATACTGGAGACTATGATATGACATCATTCGGGCCTTGGTATAATGGTACAGATGGTAATATTGATCATTTCATCACATCCGGCAAACGCCTTTTAACCATCGATGCAGACACGTTCATAACTGGTCACCAAAAAGGCATTTTCACTAGATCAGAATTCGAAAATGAAATGGAGAAGTTTCTTTCATTAATAGATAAACGTGATCAAATTATTAGGCAATACGTTAGTTATGGCATCGATTTTGATGAACTAACAAGTATCGGGATCTTTTATCCAAAAAAGGCTTTAGAAAATTCAATGCTTAGGACTTGGGAGCGAGGCGGAGTACGCAAACACCTACACAGACTGGGTTATAAAGTAGAAGGTTCTACGATTAAATACCGTGATTAAACGAGGAAAAGAGAGGAGTTACCCTCTCTATTAATTCTCTACTCTTTCTCTTCTTCTTCCATCACTTCTTCAAATAAAGCAGAAACTTGTTCAAATTCTTCATCGCTTTCGATTGGTGAGAAGTCACCCTCTGCATCTATCTTTAGAAAGAAAACATCTATATCTTCTTCTGTTTCTTCCTGAATATCGTCTACAAAACCTACAGCAACATATTCTGTACCTTCTAATTCCATCGCAGCTAATACTTCAACATCATTCTCTTGATCATTTTCATCGGTAATCGTAAATACTTCCCCTACTTCAATCTTATCCATTTACGAACACTCCTTTCTATCGTTCATATCGTAACACTAATATCCTTATCATTCCAAATAATTTTATACTAATTCCCTTATAATTCATTTGTTAGTCCTAAAATTTCTACACGAAGAGAGCAGTGATACGATATCCCCTCATCCTAAGGAGGCATATAAAGTTCTTTAGTCACTGGGCTTTGGAACTGAAGTAACCTCATTATCCATTTTAGAATTTTTTGGTTTCCTGAACAATCATTAAATTCATGCATTCTATTTGAAAGAGTCTGCATAACTTATAAAGAAAGGTAATTACCTGGGTGTAGGTAAAGTTCTTTACAGAAGGAGATAACTATTATGACCTATTATCAACATTCATATGTAAGAGATACATCATTGCGCCGTAAAATGATTGTAGAAGGACTTGGACATTTAACGGTTGCACCAGATCATGTCATCATAAGAATTGGTGTTAGTACTGAACAACTTAATGTAACTGATGCTCAAGCCGAAAACTCCCTACTATCAAATCAACTTTTAGAAGCATTAAAGGAACTCGAAATAAAAGATAATGATATCGAAACTGTCGTGTACACGATTCAGCCAATTTATGAATATGTCGATGGAAATTCCATCTTAAAAGGTTATCAGGTTCAACATATTTATGAGGTAACGGTAAGAGACCTTCAAAAGATTTCAACTGTTTATGGTATTGCAGTATCCTCTGGCGCTAATTTATCAGGCGACATTCGATTTGATGTTTCAAATTTAGATGCCTATTATCAACAGGCATTACAACTAGCAATGAAAAACGCAACGGAAAAAGCTCTTAAACTAGGAAACGAAATGGGCGTGACAATTTTACATCCGCCGTTAAATGTAAAGGAAGAATCTTTAGAAACTCTCCCGCGAGGAATGGTTAGCTTCGCAGATGCAGCATCTGTACAAGTAAATCCTCCGATACAAAATCAACAAATAGAAATTAAAGCAAAACTTTCGGTAGTCTTTCTTTATTAATGACTTTTATATGATCGAGTGTGACTCAAAAGATCTGATAACGCTAATTTTTGAGTCACACTCATATAAATAGGCTGTTTTCGCAAAAATTGTTGTTTTCCGTACAAGTACTAATGTACACGTTTTAGAGATATCTTCGTGCTTTTCGTTAAATTACTCTGATATCCCTTTGGACATAGGAGCAAAGTATTCCAATTTCTTTGAAAATTATCACCTGGAGATTACCTTCATACTAAGTCGTTTTTTTCTAAGAATAACTCAATTTCAGTTAGTAAATCCTCTTGAATTTCATCAACGATTGTAAAATCCATTGCCTCAATATAGTATGATTCGAGTTCATCTCTTAGTTCTTTTGCTTCTGCTAAGTAAGATATCGCTTCCTTCATTTTATCCTTATATGCTTTTGTCGTTCTTGCTATATCAACTTTATATAATTCATCAGTACCTGGAGTGATGCATCGTTCGTACATATCGACTATTTCATCCGTTTCTCGGTCAGGAAAGTATTCATGTGGTGCTGTACTATCAAAAATGGCGATCCCTAGTTCTCTTAAAATGACCATATCAAGACTATTAGGGTCAAAACCACAATGGTAGACTTCTACATCAAAGCCCTTTTTTTCACCTGCACTAACTATTTTCTTGAGCATTGTAGATTTTCCAGACCCAGCTCTTCCTTTAATAAAATAACGTTTGTCAATATCTTTAGTTAAATTTTGAATGTAATCAACGGCACCAAGCGGGGTTGCTGCACCTAGAAAGCGATGTTTTATAGTTGAACTTTTATTTAATTGTTCCCCACCAAAAAATTGATCAATCAGTTCTTCAGTTAATACATTTGCTTCTGCGAAATCCATATTATCAATATAGATATCTTCAATATCATCATGAGCACTTAATGCTTCTGCAAATGTTTCATAAGCCTTATCGAATTTAATTGTAATTGCCTTGTTTAATGCCAAAATCTCTTCTTTTTGCACAGCTAATTTTTCAGAATCCCAAGCGTTCCCTAGATTGACATATTCTTCAATAACACCAGGAGCTTTTGGTTCAATGATATGTGGTGCGGTTCCATCTACAATACCAAGTTTACATGCAGGTAAGATCATACCGTCAATTGAATTATTATCGGAGGAACAATGCAAATACTCAATATCTAGACCTTTTCTTTCCATTAATTCACCAATATTCTTCATTAAAGATGATTTACCCGTACCAGGCCCACCCTTTAAAATAAACAGACGATCCAATCCCTCTATTGCTGAGTCATATAAACTGTAAAATCCTTTAGCAGTGTTGCCACCAGCATAGTAATGACGTTTTATTGCACCCATCATCTCATCCTTTCCAACTCTTTCTCCTATTATATGTACATTATCTAACAAGGGTGAATGCCTATTTTCATCACTACAAATCTAATATAAATTATGCATTTTATTGCAGCTTCACATCTGTTTTAATGTATAATGATCGATAATGCTACTTTAAAGGAGAAATACAACTTGAATTCAAAGGAATTAGAAGATTACATAATCCGAAAGTATCAGGAAGATGAGAACATGATGATCCTTATTTTTGCACAATGGTGTGTGAATAATGATTTAGATCCAATTAATATTTATGTACAAGCATATCCTCACCAAGCTAAAAATGAGGCTCTTCAACAGGTCCTAAATGAAACCTTGCCAAAAGAACAATCTGACGAAATCTCGCATTCTACCTTGCTCAATGTTTTGTCTGCTTTTGGGAATGATGATCTAGCATTTGTGGTTTCAGAGGAAATCGATAAAATGATAAAAAAAACGGGTGTGATGAAATGATAGAGAAAAAAATAGATCATATTGGCATTGCTGTCCGCGACTTAGACAATAGCATCTCAATTTATCAAAACGTATTAGGTGCTACATTAATCGATCGATACAGAAGTGATGCCATTGGAGTTGAAAGTGAAATTGCGATTATCGAAATGAATGGTGATCGGATTGAATTATTATCTCCCACCAATAACTCAACTTCACCTATTGCACGATTTATTAAACAAAAAGGAAAAGGTGTCCATCACATCGCTTATCACGTAGAAAACCTTGATGAAGCGCTAAAAGAACTTGATGAACTAGGTATTCGAACATTAGTGGATACATTAAGAATTAACAAACACGGTAGAAGATTAATTTATTTAAACCCTGCTGATACAGAAGGCACGATTATTGAATATTGCGATTATCCTAACGAAACAGCTAAGGCATAATCACCAACATAAAAAGGCTTGTAGAAAAATAGCATTTTTTCTACAAGCCTTTTTTATAAATCGATTTTCAATTATTGATATTTTTTAAAAATCAATGTAGCATTATGACCGCCAAATCCTAATGAATTTGACAATACTGCATTAACCTCTGACTCTTTCGCAACATTAGGTACATAATCTAAATCTAAATCTTCAGCAGGTGTTTGATAATTAATTGTAGGTGGAATGATTCCATCTCTTATCGATAATAATGCAAAAATCGCCTCGACTGCCCCTGCAGCTCCTAGCATATGACCTGTCATTGATTTGGTAGAACTAATTGGTAACTTAAGTGCATGACCACCGAAGACCTCTTTTATGGCAATCGTTTCATAAAGATCATTATAATAAGTGCTCGTACCATGTGCATTTATATAATCAATATCTTCTGGATTTAAGCTAGCATCATTTAATGCTAAATTCATTGCTCGTTGCCCGCCTTCTCCATTCGGTGCAGGAGTTGTAATATGGTATGCATCACCAGTTGCACCGTAACCAACGATCTCTCCATAAATCTTTGCCCCCCGATTTAACGCATGGTCAAGTTCCTCTAAAATAATGATTCCTGAACCTTCAGCTATAACAAAACCATCACGGTCGTTATCAAAGGGGCGACTAGCTGTTCTAGGATCTGGATTCGTAGAAAGAGCTGTCATATTTGAAAATCCCGCAATCGTCATTTCAGTTATTGATGCCTCTGAACCACCAGTTACCATCATATCTGCATCACCATTTTGAATAACACGAAAGGAATCTCCTATCGAGTTTGCTCCAGAAGCACATGCTGTTACAGAACAGTTATTAATCCCTTTCGCTCCCAGCTCAATCGAAACTCGACCTGAAGCCATATCTGGTATCAACATTGGAATAATAAATGGACTAACACGTCTAGGACCTTTAGCCAAGTATCGTTTATGCTGCTCTTCAAATTCATCAAGACCACCAATACCCGAACCAATCCATACACCTACACGTTCAGGTGCAACCTGCTCACCTATTTGGATACCCGCATCCAATACAGCCATCTTACTAGCAGCAATAGCTAAATGTGCAAACCTAGCCATCCTACGAACTTCTTTACTATCTATAAATTTAGATGGGACAAAGTCTTTTACCTCACCAGCAACTTTCACATTGAATTTCTCAGAATCAACCCTCGTTAAAGGTCCAATACCTGATACCCCATTCTTCGCATTTTCCCAAGTTGTTGAAACATCATTCCCTATTGGTGTAACTGCACCAACTCCTGTAATAACGACACGTTTTTTCATGATTATTTCTCCCCACTTTAAAAATATCTAGTTATTGTTTGTTCGTAATATTATCACTAATTCATTCTTATTATCTAAATGATAACTTGGTCATAGAATATCTTTATTCTATATTAATTTAATATGAAGGAAAAAGAAACCCATCATATAACCTTTCTAAATTAAGTTGAGTATAGTCCAATTAAAAAAGAGCATCACATTGTATGCTCTTTACTGCCCTAATTTCTCAATGGTATCTAAAAGTGAGGTGACCTCATTTATAGTGTCCATTAACTGAGAATTCTCAAGTTTTTCAATCGCTAATTCACCATTTTCCATCGCTTTGTCAATCTCTTCAAGTAAGACTTCATTTTTCGTAATAATTTCCTGATGAATACTATCTGCGATTGCAGGAGCATCTATGTCATTAAATTCGTTTACCTGTTCAACTAAACCATTTAGTTGATTCTCCAATTCCTTCATAGCTTCAGGATCTCCAGCAGCATCTTGAATAAGTTGGGGTGTTCCTTCTGCAAAATCAGTTAAAGAATTGATATATGACTTAGCATCATTTACATAATCTAAGGAATTATTAACTTCATCTAAAAGAGAACATCCTGTTAGCATCATTGTAAATAACGCAATGATCGAAAGTGCTTTTTTCATATAAATCTCCTCTCGCCTCTTTTATCCTCTTATTCTCTTTCATACGGTTCAGTATAACCTTAGTATGAAAACAGATAAATGTAAAGAATAAACCAGATTTATACGTTAATACACAATCATAATTAGAATATTACATCGTTATAATCCACTTCCATGCTGTTTTAATTATTACAATGTATGTTGTTTTATAAAGTTTTAAGATTACTTCGTGATCATTTCGCTTTATTACTTTATGTTTCACTATTAAAAAGATTCACTTACTACATACAGTACTGAGTTGTATCCGCTAGAAAAGAGCTTAAGTCAATGAAGGTACCTATCGTAAACGGTTTTTTCAGTTCGGATACTTTATAATTTGCTAGTGCACAGCCATTTTTCGATATATGTGAAAACACATAAATAAAAATGCAATAAAAAAAGGCTAACGGTATGGGTTAACCTTTTTAAAAACTATGTAATTTAGAGACCGGTTATCGCAAAGCTACTAGGACTTTACGTAATCTCCATCATTAATAACAATCCATTTTAAGAAGTCCTGTTCATTTTTAGATAAGAATCTACCCAGGTCTTCAGAGAAATATACATATAATTCAATATACCTTTTAGCTTTTGCGTCCATCTTCTACCCCCAGAATTTTTGTTAGACCTTTTTTATTTTAACATGGTTTGTGGTTGATGAATATTAAATATTCATAATATTTACATCTAAAAATCCCTATACATCTTCTGACATCGAACATTCTAATTATTTCTCAAACCCGTCTGTATTTTCCTTTTTATCTCCTGTCCCCTTATCGTCATCAAAAATTCCAGTATTTTTGCTTAGAATGTCATCTTCATCATCGTTGTGCATTTGCATAAAGTCTTCAACCGGAATGACCTGAATTGTTTTATTTCGCACTTTACTTCGTCCTACAACCAATAAGATAACTACTAGAATGACTAGGATTACGATAAAAATGAACACAATTCATCCCCCCCTTATTTTCTTCCTATAATAAATATATGTTATAAACGATTAAAACTTGTCAATTAAACTGACATAATTTGATCTTTTTAGAGGAACTCTAAATGATACATACAAATGAATGGTGGTGAAACCCCATATGAAAAAGATTTTTACCATTTTTCTTGCTATTCTCTTCGCTACAACCGTTGTCGCTTGTGACGATGCTCCGGGAGAAGATGAAGTTGGTGATGGAGAAATAAATGATGAGGAATAAATGATGAATGTCCCTAGATTTGAGCTAAAATACATGAGTATTTAGAGAAGAACGAACATTAGGTCTTATTGGCTTCTAAAAAGATGTGGGCAGAAGGAAATAATTTATTGTCCCCTTCTGCCTAAGAGAGAAACAAATTATCTTTGTGGTTCAGAAATTAAATAAACTAGGTTGATAGCAATTGCCAGCAATAGATTATTCCTTAAGTATAATAACCCGATTGCCTCAAATACACGCTATGTTTTGATGAAGCGATCTCAAGATATATATGATTATCCTTTCTTATATTCTACCTTCAAAAGTAACTCGTTGTATTAAGGAGTCTGATAGGTTCAACATGAGAGTCCTTTTAGTATATTCTTTCCCACATAAAAGTAATCACTTGATTTTTCTCGTTAATAGTAATATCTTAATACCAATAATCCGAAAGATAGGCTTTAGAATGGCCAATATTTCCTGCTTCAAAGCGATATTCTTTTAAACTATGGCTTCTAATTACACGAAACGACCAATTTTTATAGATTAGTAGCAATAAACTTTTAGAAAAGGTCCTAAAAATAAAACGTACCAAAGGTTTATGATATAATAATACAATATTGATGTTATGTATTCTAACATCTTAATATATAAACAATTAATAATCATCCATATCAAAAAATAACACTAATTCGAAATAACTTTTTAACATAACCTTATTTACCATCCTTTTTGTGGGGTAATTCACATCTATTGTACTTTAAAATGATAAACTACACTGGGAGGGAAATTAATTTGAAAACTAGTACAACTGTCTATGATACTTTTAACCGCCCTCTTCGTGATTTACGTATTTCAGTTACTGATAAATGTAACTTCCGTTGTACGTATTGCATGCCTGCAGAAATTTTCGGTCCGGACTATCCTTTTTTAAAACGAGCTGAACTTTTAAGCTATGAGGAAATTGAACGTCTTACAACAATATTCGTTCATACCTTAGGTGTGAAAAAAGTAAGAATTACTGGTGGTGAACCGTTAATGAGAAAGAATTTAGCAACTCTTATTAATAGGTTAAATCAAATAGAAGGTCTAGAAGATATAGCTATGACAACAAATGGCTATCTACTACCTAAATATGCACAAGACTTAAAGAATGCTGGCCTCAAACGGGTTTCGATTAGTTTAGATTCCTTACAAGACGAGTTGTTTGGAAAGATAAATGGTCGGGGTGTTCCTGTGAAAACTGTGATTGATGGTATAGATGCTGCAGCTAATGCGGGATTAAAGGTCAAAATAAACATGGTTGTGAAACGTGGAATGAATGATCATGAAATCATCCCTATGGCGAAGTACTTTCGTGAGAAAGGTCATATTTTACGATTTATTGAATATATGGATGTTGGTAATACAAATCAATGGAATTTAACTGATGTTTATCCGAAAAAACAAATAATCGAAGATATCCACAAGATCATGCCTTTGGAAGCTGTTGACCCCAACTATACTGGTGAGGTTGCAAATCGCTATCGGTATGTTGGAACAGATGATGAAATAGGGGTAATCTCTTCGGTATCAGATGCCTTTTGTTCCACTTGTAACCGTGCACGTCTTTCTGCAAATGGTTCCCTATATACATGTTTATTCGCATCCAAAGGATATGATTTACGTGAATCTATCAGGTCCACACCTTCAGATGATGAACTAACCGAAATTCTCCAATCCATTTGGCATGGTAGAAAAGATCAATACTCAATTGAGCGAAGTGAAACGTCAACAAAACGCAAAAAGATTGAAATGTCCCATATTGGAGGTTAACGGCTACAATGAGTTCATGTAAAATAGATCATACATTAGAAGATGTTCAAAAAAAACTAGCAGATCAAACTCCATTTCTCTCAGCTACTCTATCGGAGACATGTAGTTACTATCTTTCCAACGATATCGATCAAGAAGAGTTAAATACACTGTTCCACTTATTGAAGAAATATGACCTAGCTAGTAAAGAGGAAAAAGCAGTACGTAATAAAAAGATTCACGCTTTAATTGAAAACAATCATAGATAAATAGAAAAGAATAGAAAAAATTGCACCCGAATTGTCTGAAAGTAAACTAACAATTGGAGTGCATTTTTTTCTATGTCCATTTAGCCTTAAAAGCCAAATCAGCTTCGAAGTCAAATGAAAACTTAAACGTAGCGATTAGGAAAAAACGGAATTTAACAAATGAACTGCTGGAGTTCTTGTTGATGATCAAATTAAAATTTCTTTACAACTTCAAGCTGCTAAAGAAAGATAAGAAGAAATACAGAAAAAGATTACCAAATTCTCTTTCCCATTTTTTATCTTTCGTTAATTAAATCTATTTTTAAATGTTCTTCTTTCCTGATACCCATTTATATATTTTTACCATAGAAGATTTCATCCATTTCTTTTGTTAACCTCTCTGTTATCTCTTCTTGTTCTTCTACACTTAATTTATCCTTTGCATAGCCAAATAGATAATTATTTAAATCAAAGTTTTTTAACT
Organism: Metabacillus sp. GQ13; assembly: GCF_059758525.1. Classification (NCBI taxonomy): domain Bacteria; kingdom Bacillati; phylum Bacillota; class Bacilli; order Caryophanales; family Bacillaceae; genus Metabacillus; species Metabacillus sp. GQ13. The sequence goes on along the minus strand of NZ_JCAXET010000008.1, from coordinate 66,057 downwards.
TACATTTTGTATGAAAGATGTTTTCCTGATAGATGTTTGCGTCTATCATGTCAAACTGTTTTTTTGCTTCAGTTGGAATATAGTTTTGAATAGAACTAATGTTATGGTCGATAAATAATTTATCTCCATTAATATCTCTTGTAAAACCTCTAACTCGGTAATCCATCGTCATAATATCAGTATCAAAAGAATGGATTAAATAATTTAGTGCTTTTAGAGGTGATATCTCACCACATGTCGAGACATCAATATCTGCTCTAAACGTACTAATCCCTTCACTGGGATGATATTCCGGATATGTATGTACAGTTATATGGCTTTTATCCAATCCCATCACAATTGCTTCTGGAAGTGGACCAGGTGATTCATCTAATGATTCTGTTGGTACCTCAACAACCGGTCCTTCTGAGACTAGTATGGTAACACTTGCACCTTGTGGAACATAATCTTGCTGAGCAATATTTAACACATGTGCACCAATTATTTCCGTCACAGACTTCAATATATTTGTTAATCTTTCTGCATTGTACTGTTCATCAATATATTCGATATATGCTTCACGTTCTTCTCTTGTTTTCGTATAACAAATATCATACATATTAAAACTTAATGATTTCGTTAAATTATTAAAACCGTGAAGTTGAATTCGCTGTTCTTGAGTTAGCTTCATTCTTCTTCCCCCTTTTAAAAGAATCAATTAGTCTTCCGCTCTTTGTTTGTACAGTATTATATTACCCAGTTTTCATTAAAGAAAATCATACGGAATAAAATAGCTATTACTTGATTTTTGAAAATTGCTAACACAAAGGACCACAACTGCATTAAACGCAATGTGGTCAATCACCCTTTATGCTGTTCCTTGTACATCCATATCTATTAATAGTGATACTTCATTCATCGGTATTGGTTTACTATACCAAAATCCTTGAATTTGGTAACAATTATTTACCATTAAAAAATCTACTTGTTCGTCTATTTCAACACCTTCTGCAATTACTTCATTTCCTAAGTTAGCAGCTATAGAGATAATAGATATAACGAGAGCTTTATCATAGTCATCTACTGGATTACCTTGCAAAAAAGAGCAATCAATTTCCATTTTCTGTATTAGGGATTTCTTCAAATAACTAAGGGATGACTAACCTATACCGAAATCATCCATAGAAATTTCAATTCCCTCTTCTCTAATCTGATCAAGTTGCTTTAATACATAATTTCTGTCGTGCAAAGCTATACTTTCAGTTACATGACAATCCTCAACGACCGTTTCAAGTATCCATTTGGTAAATGTTGTAATCATTCCATATTCTTCAGCTAGTGAATAAACTCTGCAGGGTAATAGTTTAGAAAACTCCAATAGGACTTTTGAAGCAATGGATTCTAGCTTTTCCTTGGAAACAGCCGTTCTTGAAGAATGTGAAATAAAAACAAATTCATCTCAACCAATCCGATAAAGCTGTCCCTCTTGACGAACAATCGAGGAATGCCGCTTAGAAATTTCAATTAAAACGAGATCATGCCCTAAGGTATCATTTACTAACTTAAATCCATCTAGATAGAAAAACACAAATGCGATTAATTCAGTCTCGATATTTGTAAATTGATCACTTACTTAAAAGGAATTAGCTCAATAGGTCAGACACCCATATAACAACAAAAAAATGTGATATGGGGGCTGAACCTTTCATTTTGATAGCCATTTTAATTCTAAATTTTTGCCAATGCTTCTGAAATAATAACATCTCCACTCACTACATCAAACGAACGCTTAAATGTACTTTTTTCCTCTAAACATGTAAGAATTGTGCTAGCTACATCTTCTCTTGGAATCGTTGTCCTTGTAAGCTCGTTACCAATTGATATGCTCCCTGTACCTGCTTCGTTTACAAGACCACCTGGTCGAATAATTGTATAATTTAAATCTGACTGGATTAGCATTCTATCCGCGTAGTGTTTAGCAACATAGTAAGGCTTAAGTTGTTCGTTCCAATTTTCTCTATTTTGTGCTTGAAGTGCACTTACCATGATAAAACGTTTAATATCAGCCTTTTCTGCAGCTTCAACCATTTTAACTGCACCATCCAAATCAATTAGTAACGTTTTATCGGATCCTGTATTTCCGCCAGAACCCGCAGAGAAAACAATCGCATCACAGCCACTAGCCGCTTGTGCTAACTCTCTTACACTTCCTTCAAGATCTGCTACTACTGCTTCGATTCCATCTTTTTTAAAGGCATCAACCTGTTCTGCTTTTCTAACCATCGCTCTTACGGTATGTCCTTCACTGTCTTTTAATAAATGAATAAGTTGCTTTCCAATTTGACCGTTTGCACCAACGACAAAAACTTTCATGATTGTTTGCCCCTTTCAGACAATAGTTACGATCATTCCTTTTTATTATTTCAAAGACTTGACCCTTTTTCAAAAACTCTGCCTATAATTCTATATTTGCTAGAATATGCACTATTTGATCTTCAACTCTTTTTCCATCATCTTCATCGTTTAAATGGTTTAGTAGGATAGAAAAAATGATTGGTTCTCCATTTTTTGATTTAAGATAACCTGATAGTGAACTAACATTCGTTAATGTGCCTGTTTTTGCAATTAGGTTGTTTTGTAAAGGGAGGTTTTGCATGCGATTACGTAATGTTCCGGCAATCATTTTATCGTTCGATCCCGCTTTAGGCAATGCATTCGAAAATTGCGGAAACCAATCCAAGCTTTGAACAATAAAAAGCAATTGTGTTACTTCATTTGCTGGTACAACACTAATATGTGAAATACCGGAGCCATCTCTTATTTCCATCTTATCTGGTTTCATTCCAATCGTAGTTAATGCTCCCTTTTCAATTTTTAAGCCAGCTTCCCAACTTCCCTTACCTTGAAATCTTTTCCCCATTTCTTTGATAAGAACCTCAGCATGACTGTTATTACTTAATTTTAAAAATGGGATCAAAATCTTTGATAATGGCATTGATTGATGTACATAGAGTATATCTGTTTGCTTTGGTGTGATGGCTAATTTTGTTATCCCTTTAACTTCGATCCCTTGCTTATGTAACGACTGTTTGAATAAATCAAGTACATATTTTGCTGGTTCCCAAACGGCAATCCATTCCTTTTGCTTTGTCGCAGTTAGCGGAATTGTTCCTGTAATTTTAATAATATTACTCCCATGCTCACGCGTAATCAAAATATGATTCTCACCTTCTGAATCCACAGTTATTGTGTCATTGATCATTTGCACATAATCAGTACTCGGTTCTAGCTTCACCTTAGCTTTCTTTTTAACAGCGTTACCTGGAGTGACTTCTACTACGACTGTCCCTGTATTTAAATCTTTATCAGGAGATACGGTTAAAGCTGAAATGGCTGCCCCATAATAGGCAGATTCATCACTCCAAGGTACATCAATAGAATAATGATTTCGATCATACCAAGAATCGTCCCCAATTAGATGTCCGCTAATCGTGGTTATCCCTTTTTTCTTAAGTGCTAAAGCAAATTGATTCAAATCCTCAGGTAATAAAGTTGGATCACCTTTGCCTACCAAATAGAGATTACCCTTTAGTTGATTGTTTTTTATCGATCCATTTGTTCTAATCTCAGTTAGAAATTTATAATCCTTTCCTAGTGTAGATAACGCAGCAGAAGCTGTAAAAAGCTTCATATTAGATGCAGGGGTTAGCCGTAAATCACCGTTAGACGAATAAATTAATTCTCCTGATGTCGCAGAACGAATACTGATTCCCGATATTGCTCCTTGTAGAGAAGGGTGATTATTGATTAGCTCATTTAATTGATTAGTTACCTCAAAATATTTTCCATTAGCTAATGCGATAGACTTTGATTCATTGAATGGAGTAAGAAAAAGTATACCAACAAAAAAACAAACGAAAAAACGTTTAACCATTTGAGATTGTTTCCTCCTTATTAATGTTGCTAAAGCTTTAGCCTTTACTTTCTAATTAGTTAATATACTAACTCCATATTTCTCCGATCATCATTTAATTTGTTAACAAAAATAGACGACTGAAAAGGAACAACTTCAGTCGTCTATCATCATTATTCTCTTTTAAACACCTATATTTTGTTCATTTCATCTGGATTAGAACCAACACGTTTATCTTGATTAAGTAAATTTATTTTTTCCATATCTTTAGAGGTTAACTCAAAATTAAAAATGTCAGCATTTTCTTTGATACGTCGCGGTTTTATTGATTTAGGAATTGTGACTACTTCATTTTGTAAATCCCATCGTAAAATAACTTGGGCAGTTGATTTTCCGTATTTTGCAGCTATATCTATTAGCGTCGGTTCATCAAGTAATCCACCTTGCATTAATGGTGACCATGCCTCAAGTTGAATACTATGTTGTTTACAGAAATCATGGAGCTCTGTTTGCGTTAAACGTGGATGGTATTCTACTTGGTTTACCATAGGGATGACTTCACATTGATCCATGAGATCCTTTAGATGGTGGACATGGAAGTTACTAACACCAATGGCACGCACACGTCCGTCTTTATATAACTTTTCAAGTGCCTTCCATGTATCTTTATATTTATTTTGCTTTGGAACTGGCCAGTGGATAAGATATAAATCCAAGTAGTCGAGTCCAAGCTTCTTCATACTTTCATCAAATGCAGCTAATGTAGATTCATAGCCTTGTTTTGAATTCCATACTTTTGTGGTAATAAATAATTCAGATCGTGGTACGTCAGCTTCAGCAATTGCTTGACCAACCCCCTCTTCGTTACCATAAACGGCCGCAGTGTCTATACTTCTGTACCCTGCTTTAATTGCTGCTTTTACAGATTGAATAACTTCAGAACCATCCTCAACCTTAAAAACACCTAAGCCAAACCATGGCATTTCAATTCCATTATGTAATGTTGTTGTACTTTGCAAGTTTTTCATTTAGACACTCCTTTCATGTTATCTTCCTTATTTTGCAATATTTCAATGGAAATGAAAAGAAATCTGCTTTATTAAACATACCCAGTCCACAGAATCTCAATCGGTTCGTTGATAAATCTATCTGATAAAAGATCTATAAATATGTGTTTAAAAGGAGGAGAAAATAGCAATGAATTTATGGAATACTAAGCCAAAGTATATAAAATGTATGTGCGGTTTAGCAAGCTGCCATTGGAATGAGTTGACTATTTTCTCCTAACCTTTTGAACATTTTTAATATTACATTCCTTGATTAACTATTAATACCCGATGTAAGATGCACCAATGATAATTAAAAGAATGAATAGAACAACAATTAGTGCAAATCCTGATCCAAAACCGTAACCAGCTTCGCCTCCCATAAACTCACCTCCATTCTATCTGTTTTACTATATGTCACGTATCATCACTCTGTTATAGGCAAAAATCATTTCTTCTTTCTTTGGATTTGCTGTATCATATGAATACCTAGGAAATATTCAATTTTTAAAAGGGGTGTAAATATGTGTGGTCGCTTTTCTCTCGCGACAGAACAAGAGATTTTACAAGAACAATTTCATTTTGATTTACATGAAGAAATAAATTTCAAATATAATATTGCACCCTCACAAAAAATTTTGGTTGTTGGTTCAAATGGGCAAGATCGAGTTGGTACTTCGATGCGTTGGGGGTTAATACCGCCATGGGCTAAGGATAAAAGAATTGGCAATAAAATGATCAATGCACGAGCTGAAACGATTGATGAAAAGAACAGTTTTAAACAGCCTTTTATGAAAAAAAGATGCTTAATTTTAAGTGATGGCTTTTTCGAGTGGAAAAAAAAGTCTAATGAAAAACAACCATATCGGTTCGTTATGAAGGATAGACGTCCATTTGCGTTTGCTGGTTTATGGGAGTATTGGAATCCAGGGGATGCCCCTCTTTATACCTGTACAATTATAACGACAACACCAAATGATCTAACGAGGGATATTCATGACAGAATGCCTGTGATTCTTCCAGCGCAGGAGTATGATTGTTGGTTAGATCGTGATTTTAGTGAGACAAAAAAGTTAAAATCACTACTTGTACCATATGATGCGAATTTAATGGAAGTCCATCCTGTATCAAGCATCGTAAACTCTCCAAAAAACGATTCTAAAGATTGTATAGAACCATTGAACAGCTTATAAATGTTTAATTTGGCGTCACAGCACAAAGTTTAACCAAGGTTGTTTCAAACAACTTTTCTATACTTCAATACTTGCCTATCAACTTTTCAAACAAATCTATTTCGAAAATAACCTACCTAACTTTCGACAATTCACCGCCCAAAAAAAATAACGTCGCACATCAGCGTCGTTATTTTTCATCATCCTATTTACCAAAATGTTGATCATACCATTCCTTCGCTTTGATGATCTCATCTCTAGTTAATTGATGGCCTGCACCTCCCCAATGCTCTGTTACAATAGCATTCGCTTGGCTTAGTTTATTTGCTAATTCCTTTGTTTCAGCTTGAGGTATTATTGGATCATTTGTTCCAGCCCCAATAAATACAGGGATATTGGTAAGGTCCTGAATTTCTATCCCTCTACGCGGTACCATCGCATGTAACAAGATCGCTCCCTCTAAAGCATCTTTATGATGAAACATAAGACTTGCTGCGATATTTGCACCATTTGAATAGCCTATTGCTAGAACATTGTCTCTATTAAATGAATATTGAGTTGAAGCCTCAGAGATAAAATCATTTAACTCAAGTGTACGAGCTATTAAATCTTCCTCATCAAATACACCTTCAGCTAACCTGCGGAAAAAACGCGGCATCCCATTTTCTGAAACATTCCCCTTCACTCCTAGTACTGAGGCATCAGGTGCGATCATTTCGGCAAGTGGTAATAAATCTCTCTCATTTCCACCTGTTCCATGTAATAATAATAAAGTCGGTGCATTCTGATCTTTACCTTCTTTAAATATATGCTTCATGTTTAATCCACCCTTCATCCTATTTTGTTGTTTCTAAAGGTTCTAGTCTTGCTTCGATTTCTTCACGTTGCTCTTCAAAATAAGGAGGTAAGGCTAATTGTTCACCAAGATGTTCAAAGTCCTCATCATCTTCGAAACCTGGACCATCTGTTGCAAGTTCAAATAAAATCCCGTTTGGTTCTCTAAAATATAATGAACGGAAGTAATAGCGTTCAACAAATCCTGAATTAGGTAAGTGATTTTCATTTAATATCGCTACCCATTTATTTAGCTCCTCAACATCTTCTACTCGAAATGCTACATGGTGAACACTTCCGCGTCCTGGTCTCTCACGACCTAATTGATCTTCTTCTATGACGTGAATTTCTGCCCCTGTTCCACCTTCTCCTGTTTCAAAAACGCGAACTTCCTTCTGATCTTCGTTCCTGTTGTAACTAGTCTTTTCTCGAAAACCCATCATATCCGTTAAAACTCTAATCGTTCGCTCAGGACGTGAAACAGTTAAGTGAACCGGCCCAAGTCCAACGATCCCCTTTTCAATGGGTACAGGACTTCTCTCCCACGGCTTTCCAGCTGATACTCCATGATTCTTCTCATCAGAGACTAATAGTAGGCGCTGCCCTTCAGGATCACGGAATGCTAAAGTAGATCGACTACTTTCTACATTTATCTCATCATGATCAACATTATATTCTTTAAAACGATCCTTCCAGTAATGAAGAACTGAATCGTTCTTAACACGTAAAGATGTCGCCGAAATACTATTAGTACCTGGATAAGTTCTCCCTGCACGAGGAATTTCAAAAAAAGTTAAGTCAGTACCTGGATTTCCTCGCTCATCGGCATAAAATAAATGATAAACAGATGTATCGTCCTGATTGACTGTTTTCTTAACTAACCTCATGCCTAGTATTTTTGTGTAAAAATGAAAATTATTTTTCGCGTTTGCAGTTAGTGCTGAAACATGATGAATACCTTTTAATGGCTTTACATTCATTTTTGCTTCCTCCTCTTGTCTTCTTACTTATCTTCCTCGTTTAAAATAATAAGAAAGAATTTATTGTGCGACCAGCATTAATTTCTATTATTTGTTTGCATTATGCTTAGCTACATGGCAAGATAATTTTTTAAAAAGTTTCTTTGAACTTATTAGAACGATTTATCTCAGATGAAACAATCTCGAATTCAAGATAAATTATAATTCAACTTTACTATGTATGTCAACCCATGTGTCCTAGATTATTCCACACATTTCATTAAAATCCAGCGATTAACAAAAGGAATAAGGGGTAACGTCACTAGTAGCCTGTTACCCCAATAGCATTATTGTTGAATAAAGTGTTGGTTTTGTTGGAAATTTTGATATCTAGGTAATTGTTGGGTTTGATTTTGTACACCTTGAAAAGATGATTGAGACTGGTTTTGACCTATTTCTTGTTGTAATTGGTTACATGTATGAATAATGTGCTGACACTGTTGAATAGCTTGTTGATGTGCTTGAAAGCTTTGTTGGATGGTTTGAACAGCTTGATGCTCACGTTGCATCATTTCTTGAAGCATTTGTGCATTTTGTTGTTCCTTTTGTAACATTTGCTTATACATTTGATTAGATTGCTCCGTCTGTTGAATTAATTGTTGAGCAATTTGACGACATTGATTAAGATGTTGGACAGCGTGTTGTTGTGAAATCATAGGTAAAACCTCCATTTTTTATCATTTCCACTCTGAAAATAAACGTTTTGATTAAGATCGATTAAAAACTACTTTGTTGATAGCTATTCATCAAGGAAAGAGTTGTAGTCTGATCGAAAGTAGGTACTTGATAATAACCTTTGCTATTCATATAGCTCCATGTCTCATAAGCCTGATCCGCGCAATTTTTTGCGGATTGTGTCATCATTTCTCTCATTTCTGGATCGGTAAACTCCAGTGCTGCATGCATTTTGAATACTGCTCCTGATTTGTGACTACCTAACATACCAGCAGAAATATCGCGATCACTCATTTGATTAATAGACGCATTGGGAACTTCAGGTACAGAATTCAAGCTAACACCATAAATCGGAGTCCCATTCACATTTAGTTTCACATTAGGTATTTGCCCACTATTTGTCTTTTGTTGTAATGCTTTAACGATTACATTATACTCATTAGTCATAAAAGAGAGTTGATTTTGTAAAATGTTCTTCAGTTCTTGATCTTGACAATATGGCTGATAAAGTAGAAATTGGTTAATAATATTGACTGTACAATTCAACACCTCATGACATTCCATCATTTCATGAGCCCCAATATTCATTGAATGACTTTGATTTTTCATCGATAACCCTCCAGGTGTCATTATTTAATTCCAAATTTAAACTCCCCCTTATCAAAAAGATTTATACAATAGTAAATGATTTACTACAGATCGGGATAATAGAGCCATTAGAAGCAATATATCCATTAAATTTTCTACTATATATGGACTGGACTAAACCCATCGAAAATAAGCCCCGTGCTACAAAGTTTAGAAAGGATTTTATAAAATTGATGAATGGTAATCAAATAAAAAAGTCCCAGATAATAGATAATCTGAGACTTCACACTTTAAGATTGAATTTTATATAAATTGAAATGATATACGGCCATTTTCCTGTGAGATAATACGCATTATACCATGATTACTAATAGTTTTTGTTAAAGAAAATTGCTTTCCATTCCAATCTAAATTCCAGTTTTCTGGAGCCCCAGCTCTTAGATGGATGAACTGATGGTTATATGTTTGGTAATTCATTGACAGGGAAAAAATATTTTCTTCAATGGCATACCATAACTCTTTTAAATAATTGATTGCTTCAATTGAATCAGTATCATTTATTAGTTGGTTAATCGAACTATACTTCATTTTATCCCTCTCCTCTTCATACTAGACTAAAGGAGAATCTCTGAAAATACCACATTAAAATGTTTCCATTCTACGATACTATCTGTTCGATTAAGTACCCAAGCCTGTACGAGTAAGCTGTTCTTCTTGATCTCGATCCATTTCTTTAATAGGTGATTTTTTATATCTTCCAATAATACTGCTCGCTAAACAAATACAGACTATTGATAATAAAGCTTTATACCAACCTACCAACGAAATAGCAAATAAGATAATAATAGTGTCACAAATAAACAGAACAAACCCTCTATTTATACCAAACTTCTTATCTATATATAACCCTAAAATATGAATTCCTCCTAGTGAGGATCCATTATTCAGGACAAACGTCACGCCAAAACCAATCAATAATCCAGCAATAATAGCTGCTAGTATGACATGTAGCTCGAGAGTAGGCAATATAAGATCAAACCATTCTCGGATAAAGGATATACCTGTGATCGATAATAAACTTGAAACTGTAAACCACTTTCCAAGCTCTTGTATAGAAATAAAGAAAAACGGTATATTAACGATAAAAAATAGTAGACCCCACGGAGTGTTTGTTAAATAAGTAAGAATTGTAGCGACTCCTGCCGTTCCACCAAATGTTAAATAACTATCAGATAACAGTTTAATGCCTAATGAGGTAAGAATGAGACCAATTACCACAAAACAAAGCTTCTTGAAAAGAGTCATAAAGATCCCCCGATCTATGTTGTCTCTCTTAACTTAAATCATAGCCTTCTAGTGGTCAATACATTGAGGATTATTCGTAATCTTGCATTTATTCCAATTTATTTGACATTTCATTACCTAATTCTCAACCTTTCGCTTACATATTATTTCTAAAGTGATAACCTAATTAATCAGGAGATTGGGGATCACAATAAAAAAGACCACTTTCAAACCGGTCATTAAAAAATCAGAATTCTGATTTTTCTTGATCAAGCTTAAATTTAGTCTTTATTTAGATTATTTTCTGAAGGTTTGTTGATTTATAGACTAACTCCTTAAAGAGTAGTTATTTACGAAAAGCAACAATCTATGCGAAAACAGCCTTATTTTATGATTTTATGATCCTATTAAAACATTGGAACTGGAGGATCGATGCCTAATACTGGTACACCATCAACAGTTAACCAAATATAATAGTGATCAATTTCTGTATCTAAGTGCTTTTCAATTAGTTTTATTGCTCTTTCTTGAATGTCAAAACTTTTTGTTGCAGTTTGCTCACCAAGCGGAATGTTTTTCATTCCTACTAAATCTGCTATATATCTAGCATCCTCGTATGAGACCTCAATATATTTGTCGTACTCAGGTAAATAAGCTGCTTTTACCGGTGTAACTGTAACAATAATAACGAATAATAATGCAATAACTATCAATCCAAACTTTTTCATTGTTCTCCTCCATTTTGTAATTCAATAAACATATCAACAATAAGTGGATTATACATGGTTCCGCGACAACGGTTAATCTCAATGATGGCTTCTTCAGTTGTTTTAATTAACTGATATGGTCGATTAGTAGTCATTGCGTCAAATGAATCGACAACAGAAATAATTGATGCTTCCACCTCAATTTCATCCTTTGTTAATCCATAAGGATACCCTTTGCCATCATAACGTTCATGATGTTGCTCGACTACAAGCCCAGCATTCTTTAATAGTGGCAGCTTCGTCGCTTCCAATACATCTCTACCAAAACTAGGATGTTTTTTCATGACTTCCCATTCTTCTTCATTTAGCTTCCCAGGCTTTTGTAAAATACCTAAAGGAACCTTTATCTTACCAATATCATGGAAAAAAGAAGCCATATTCAACCGTAAAAGCTGCTTCGAATTCAATCCCATCTTTTCTCCAACTTGCATTGATAGTTTACTAATTCTAGCACAATGATCACTAGTATAACCATCTTTTTTTTCAATAGAAATTGCTAAATCCATCAAATCCCTAGCTATTTTACTATAGCTATGAAAAACAGGCTGTGAGGTTACGTATAAAAATTCGGTTATCCCTATAGATTGAAAAACATAATGATTCTTTACCGGTTGTCTATAAAAGGAATCCCCTGCTTGATATAATTGATCACCATTGGCTGTTTTTAGCTTTAATTCTCCTGAAATCACGAATAAATATTCAAGTGCCTCCCATCCCTCTTCTGGCTGAAGCCCCCAAGATGTATTTGGCTCTAGTTTATGATGAATGATCTCTGTGTCATCACCCGAAGCAATAAGAGAAATCGTTAACCCTTTCATTTGAACAGATTCTATAAAACTATCCTTGTTTGCCATTCTGCTCATTTACCCCTTCTTTTTTAATTAGAATACAACTATTCTATTATTATAGTAGAAATGAGCACTATCGCATAGATTTTTTAGAAAAATGAATATTATACCATTGTTATAATGGATATAATATATTTTTTTGTATTTTAATGGTTATAAACTACCACTATTAGTCTTGTTTGAACTAGTTCTATATAACTAGTTACTTTTTTACCCTGATTGTGATTGAGATCACATTTTTACTCCTGATAGTTAAGTATGATCCATTTAGGAGGTGCATAATAAAACTGTCGGCGAAATTGTCGCTTTTTTTCACCACAATCAAGTGACTTTTTCAAAAAATATAAGATTGACTTCTGTTGTGGTGGAAGCAATTCATTTGAACAAGCAATTGCAGAAAGGAATTGACAAGGAGAGCAAATTTTTATATGAGCTAGAGGATTATTATCTAAACCATTCCCTCAAAAATAACGAGAAGGATTGGCGAGGAGTAGAGTCTGATTAACTAATAAGCCATTTTGTATCTGACCATCATAACTACGCAAATTCAGAAGTAAAACAATTGACAGCTTATATTAAAAAAAGTGTCGCTAGTACATGGAGAAAAACACCCCTATTTAAAAGAGGTGTTAGATCTTTTCAACGAACTAAAACTGAACTGGAAGATCAATTTGATGAAAAGGAAAACCTTTCTTTTCATCAAATCATAAATACGGAAAAATAAAAATGAACAATCTTTAAGAGAATTGATCCCCATTGTTACTAAATTAATTAAAGAACATGAACATGCTGGTATAAAGAAGTTACAGCTTATTGAAAAATACGAACAAGAAACCCATTTTCCTCTAAATCAGGAATAAAAAGTGTTGCGCCATAACTAGCGGCAATAGTTGATACAATAGTCCATATGACTAAACTTGTAACCATCCATCCTGTTACCAGCGATCTTTTCGATCCGAAACTCATACCCATAAAAGCTGAAATATGTGAACCAACGAGAAGCGGTCCGAATATTGTTAATCCTGGTAACCCATATTTATCAAAAAGCGCTCTTGCTCTTTTTTTCTTTTTAGAATCTTTTTCTGAAATGGCTTCACTTCCGTCAGACTCAGTCTCTCCCCCTTCTCTCACAACTACTTGCTTACGTTTTTTCGCTCTCATTACAGACTTTACTTTATCTACAAATACGATTAATAGTAAGACCGTTACCAAATTTCCTAAAAACCCTAAAATGGCAACCGGAATTGGAGATAATCCTCCGATAATTGCCAATGGTACGACAGCAATCAATTCAAATAATGGAATAGCTGCTAATAAAAAAACTAATAAATATGAAATAATCAAACCTACACCTCTTCTAACTTATTTTCATTTTGTTAATGTTTTACGTTTAAACGGTCAATATTCGCAAACATATTACCCTCTGTAATTGTTGGCTGCTACTTTTCTATGAATTTCCTAAATGTTTGGTACAGTTATATAATTTATTTTCCCAGGTGTTCTCGGTAGTCATGTGTAATATAGTCAAGGAAGTGTTTTTAATAGATTCTTCTAAACAGCTATTCGGAACTAATCTTTTAATAAGATGTCTAAGGAATGAACCATGACTAATGAGTAAAATCCTCTGACCTTGATAATCCCTAGTAACATCTTCAAATAGTGAAAGACCTCTTTTTTCTACTAGTTCCGTTTTTTCTATCCCTAGATCAAGCTTTCTCCAGTTTTCTCCCCACTTTATCATTCTTTCTTTATCTGTAGTTCCTTCAATTAATCCTCCTCCAACTTCACGGAGCCTAGAGTCAAAATGGACCGGACTATTGATTTTCTCGCTAACAATTTCTGATGTCTGTCTTGCTCGTAGTAAATCACTTGATATAATTGTGTCCCAGTTTTCTTTCCTTAAACGTTCTCCTAGTTTATAAGCTTCTGATATACCATCATGATCAAGTGGAATATCTGTATTACCCTGAGCTCTTCCTTCTTTATTCCATAATGTACTTCCGTGACGAATGATCCCTATAGTAGTCAATGCTTATTCAACTCCCATCTTCAACTATCCATCCGTAGTTAATACAACCACATAATTTAGATCATGGAAATCTGCTGCCGGTTTGACCGTAGCAGTATTAGTTAAACCATAGTTATCTTTTTGTACGTCCATTACTTCACCAATTTTTAACCCGGGTGGGAAAATGGTACTCTTATTTGAAGTAATGACAATACTTCCTTTTACAACTTCTTTTTCTATTGCTGTATCAATTTTAGTCATATAGAGAAGGTTTTGTTCTATATCGTAGCTTTCAATCATACCAAATACAGATTGATTGTCTACTATTGTAGCAGGAACATAGCTTTTTTTATTATTATTTGAAAGTAAAATAACTTCAGCACGATCTTGTTCTACTTCTTTAATTAATCCAATCACACCCTTGGAAGAAATGACAGGCATATTTATTTTAATATCATGATTCTCCCCTTTATTAATATATAGGGAATTATACCAACTTTGTATATTATTAGAATCAACGTTTCTGTAGGTAACAGCCGCTACAATTGGTTGATGATTTTTGTATAGTTCAACTGTTTTCTTTATTTCGGTTAATTCTATATTTTCCTTTGCAATTATATTCTTTTCTACAGTTAACTGTTCTATGGTTGCTAATCTATCAGTCAGTAATTGATTTTCACTTTGAATCCGAAAAATATCACTTATCGAAGCAAATACTTTATTTTCAACGACTAAATGATTCAATTTTTGATTAAATAAAAAAATGGTGAGCATTACTAGAATTACTAAAACACTTGATAGGATATAGATCTTTGTTTTTATTTTCAAAAAATAATCTCCTCATAACCTAAAAAACTAGTAACTTTAACATCAAATAAATACATGATACATGCTATTTTTTCCTCCAAAGTAATTTTACCATAATTTACATTTATTTGTTAGGATCTATATCATTTATTATCAAAGTTGACCACTAATTATTATTTGATTTGAATGATCCAAAGAAAAATAAAGATTAGCTACTTACGGCGGCATTTTATGTTTATAGAATTCAAAAAAAAAAAAACTGTTAAGAGAATCATCTCTTAACAGCTTAAAAAAACTTATTTATTTAACACTTTTGGCATCTTCACGATTAGTATAATCATAATCGTCCGGATTTATCGGTTCAAATCCTTCAGGAGTATAAAATCGTAATAGATCTTGATTGACAATTTTATCTGACATCTGTAACTTCATTTGGCTGATTTTTTCAAACTGTTCTATTTCTGGGGTACTCTCCACTTTTTCACCTGTTAGCGTATTGTAATACTTCCCATTTAAGCCTGTCACTTCTTCGCTCACAAAGTCGCCATTACGGAAAGGTACAACATCTTGATGATCTGCGGAAAACAAATCTGTCCCAACTTGAACGTTTCTTTTTGTATCAACACCAAGTAAATGAAGAACAGTTGGTAATAAATCTACCTGTCCACCATACTGATGCATAGCCCCTCCTTCTACTCCAGGGATATGAATAAATAATGGAACCCTTTGTAATTGGGCATATTCAAAATTGCCAACTTCTTTATCTAATACTTTAGACATTGCTTTGTTATGATTCTCAGAAATTCCATAATGGTCACCATACATAACGATCATTGAATTCTCATATAACCCCGATTCCTTTAATTGCGTAAAAAATTCTTCTATAGCTTCGTCTAAGTAACGAGCTGTTTGAAAGTAATTATCTACTGAAGGATCGCCAGTTACATGTTTTTCTATCGTTGCTTCTTCTTGATCCAATGGATATGGGAAGTGGTTGGATACTGTTATAAATTTAGTATAAAACGGTTGACTTAATGATTCTAGCATTGGCATTGATTGTTCAAAGAATGGTTTATCCTTTAATCCATAATTTAAAATATCTTCGTCATTTGCGTCGTAATAACTTAAATCATAAAACTTATCAAAACCTAAAGATTTATAAATCTCATTACGATTCCAGAAGGATTTCGTATTTCCATGAAATACTGCTGATGTATATCCATATTGGCCTAAAATAGCTGGTGCTGCTTGGTAGGTATTTCTACCTTTTGTTGAAAATGCTGCACCCTGTGGTAAGCCAAATAAAGAGTTCTCAAGCATGAATTCTGCATCAGCCGTTTTACCTTGTCCCGTTTGGTGGAAAAAGTTATCAAAGTAAAAAGTATTTGAATCCTTTGTTAACGAATTTAGGAATGGCGTAACTTCCTTACCATTTAGCTTATAATCCATAATAAAGGTTTGTAATGATTCCAAGTGAACATAAATAACATTTTTCCCTTTTGCTACACCAAATAACTCAGGATCTGGTTCAGCGTAAATCGCATTTGTATAGTTAGTAACTTCTGTAATATCATCAGTATCAGCCATCGCACGTTGCGCAGATGCTCCTGTACTTTGAATTGCATCATATATGGTAAAGTTGTACATTCCTAAATATTTCACAATGTAATTACGGTCAAATGTTCTTGTTAATAATTGTGGTCGATCTGATTCTGCTAAACCTAAATTTACAGCAAATAGAGCTATTGCAGCACTAAAGACAATCACTAAAGTTCGTGCTTTCACTTTTCCAACTGCTGGTTTTACAGCCTTAGTTAAAACCAAAAGTAGTAAAATAATTGTATCTACGAAATACAAAACATCAAATGGATTTAGCAACGCTACAATACTCTGACCTAAGTCTCCAGCGTTACCTGTTTGTGTTAGTGTTGGTAACGTAATAAAATCCGAGAAAAATCGGTAGTAAACGATATTTGCATATAGTAAGAATGATAGAAGAAAATCAAGGATAATCATCCATACAATTGATTTTTTCCCTTTAAAGAATAGAGCCAATCCTAAAAAAAAGATGACAGAACTGACTGGATTTATGAACAAAAGAAATTCTTGCATTGCACTTTCAATACCTAAACTAAATTCTATTTTATATGCGGTATAGGTTTTGATCCATAATAATACGGTAGCTAATAGTAAAAAACCAATATGGTTATTTAACCATGAAAATAGTTTTGATTTCATTTGTTGCACCTCTTAGTTTTTAAAGTTTGTAAAATTAATAACTAATCTATTTACAATTCATTTCGAACAAGTATACATATTAGCTTATAATTTCATGGTTTGTCAAACTTTCATAAAGTTAGTAGATTCGTAAAAGCCTAATGATCACTAGTTTACCATTAATATATTAACAAATTATGAACAGTCATGAGTATAAGGTTTGTAGGATAGTTGAGACTACTTAAGTGCAGAAATCAGAAGTACTGGAGGTTTTTTTAAAAAAGTAGCTAGTTGATATGACCGTATCATTTTGAATTTTTTGATATGATTTCATTTTAAGCAAACGAAAAGAACACTACACGATGATTAAAACCTAAAGTAGTGCCCTTAACTAATGATTAGCATTTACAGACCATTAACATATTACCATCAGGATCCTTTAAATTAAACCAGTGACCATCTTCAATCTTCGTCACTAACTCAATCCCTCTTCCTTTCATAGATTGATATGCTTGGTGTATATCTTCCGTATTAAAATGAAACATTGGATATCTCGCATAAGAATCCTTTGAATAAATCTTGCTGTCTAACACTATATTAAGACCATTATTATCAAGCGGTATACAACATAAATGTCCATTTATAATTTCAACGTCTGGATCCAAATCTAGAATTGAACAATACCATTCACGTGCTCTAGATATATCGCTTACTGGTATGAATACCGCACCAACTTTGTCTGCTATTATACCTATTTAAATCATCCTCTTTCCTATAGGCTCTTTTCTAAAAGTTTATTGCTCTAGTACGAATAAAAATCGGCTTTCGGATTTTTATGATCTTAATTGAAGCTATATCCAAGGGGATATCAGAGTAATCTAGCGAGAAGAACACGAAGATATCCTTAAAACGTATACATACTTTGTACGGAAAACAACAATCCTCGCGAAAACAGCCTTTTTATAAAATTGTATTATTACAATTCTTCGCAAGAAGACAATTTCCTCTATTAATAGTAAAAAGTAACTTGAAATCAAGATACTTCCCAAAAAATTATTCTATTTTCTGAACTTGTTGTAAATGAGATTCTATCCATTTACAACAAGTTCTATCAATAATTGTAAAAGTCTTGTCAATTGTACTAACCCTCCCTCACGAAGATTAAACTGACTAGCCAAAGCAGGATGCATTGCAGCAAATGGCTCCGGACACCGCTCATTTAGAAAACTTGCTCTTCTGTTTTGATTAACGGAATACAACACTACCTGTTATTAAAAAGACTTGATGAAAAAATTGATTCCTTATTAAACTAACAAAATGTAAAAGACAGCGATTTATAAGAAATCACTGCCTTTTTTTCGTGGATTTTGTCCATTGAATGTAGCTATTGAACTACATATCTGATATTTTTCATCTCTACCAGATTGAACCACTTATGAGTTTATATTAAACACTCATAAGTCAAAATTAAAACATTAATCCCAAAAATAAACCGCTTTCCTTCTATTTAAATAAACCGCTTACTTTGTGCTTCAAAATAAAATATGCCGACTAGTGGAATCAAACGTCATTTTAATAGATTATTTATTTTTAAATCATTTTAGTATGTAAAGTATGACATTCTACATTAAACTTCACAAATAAAGATTCCTTTAGGTCGTATTTAAATACTCATTGGATTTCTATCTATTCTTACTAAATTTATTGTAATGGGAAGTCTCTCGATGCAAAATACCGTTCGTTTATTAATCTTCGATGATGAAGTTCGTGACCGAGAAGTATTGTTACTAGTGCACGAACAGTAACTTCTTGACCATTAGCACTTCCACGTCTTAACCAGTCTTCAGGTTGTAGCGCTTTTAATAGACAGATAGTGGATTTTCTTACACTTGTTAGATGCAATAGGAGTTCCTCCAATTGTTGCTTATCAAACATAGCATTTTTAATATAGTCGTTTTTATCATATTTTGGTAGAGATATCGCTTCACCTCTTGCTATACAGAGTAGTGGATAACTTAAAATTCTTTCAGTATCCGTAAGATGACCAATTATTTCTTTTACACTCCATTTTTCAGGTGCATATTTAAAAAGACCCTGCAAATCGGTTAGTTCCATAAACATCTTGTTTGTATCCTCATTCTGAACCAGCAATAATTCGATAAGATCCCCTTCTGGTACTACATTTACGTAACTTGCAAAATACTCGTGATATTCACTTTTTTCTGGTCTGGTAATAATAACTGTCACCTCCCTTTTAAAGTTTAGTTTTACACTTATAGACTTATTCTTTATCGATTCGAATATTCCTTTTTTTCTCTTTTAGTAATACGATCAAAAATTATTCTGCTTCATTAAAATGCTAATTGCTTACTATAAAAGAAAAAATGCTCGAAATGTACGAGGAATAAATGCTAATACTCCAATCCTAAGAATATACAGGATTAGTAGCATTGCCCATGCCCCATATGTTTCGGTAATAGTAATTTCATCGTCCCCACCTACTAATTTTTAAGCTTATGACTTCATTTTTACCCTAAATCATCAGACCATAACATGTGATCCAACTCACATAGAAACGGATAGGATTATTATCGTTTGTACGGTGAAAACAAGAAAAAGAGACCCATTTAGATTATCTAAATTGAGTCTTTTTTCTTGTTTAAATGTATTATATAGTTTTCAATTTAGATTTATTTATTTGCTAAAGAAAAACTTTTTTCAATCGGTAGTTCTGCGTTGATGACCATTTTATTAATAGCACTAAATAATGCTTTAACTGAAGATGTCATGATATCAACGTCAATCCCACATCCCCAATATACTGTTCCATCTGGAGCGGTTATTCCAACATACGATACTGCGTTTGATTTTGATCCTAATTCTTGGGCATGCTCTTTATAAATTAATTTAGTAAACTTAATACCTAACTTCGACCGGAGAGCATTGCTAATTGCGTCAAGTCTACCGTTTCCTTCACCGATGAATTCCTGAACGTTATCATTCATTTTTATCGTAATCGTCGTTTGGAAATCATCATGCTGAACAAATTTATAATTGACAAATTCGAGCGGAGTTGTAAGATTCACGTATTCGCTTAAGAAAATTTGATAAATTTCTTCAGGCATGACCTCTTTATGGTTGCGATCAGAAACATTTTTCACACTATAGCCGAAAGTTTCACGCATTTCCTTAGGAAGATCAAGACCATATTGTTGCTCAAGAAGATAGCCAATTCCACCTTTTCCTGATTGACTGTTAATTCGGATAACGTCCCCTTCATATTCTCTACCAATATCTTTAGGATCTATCATCAAATATGGGACCGTCCAATAGTCACAGTTATGATCTTCACGCCATTTCATTCCTTTTGCGATCGCATCTTGGTGTGAGCCAGAAAATGCAGCAAAAACAAGTTTTCCACCATAAGGCTGTCTCTCGTTAACCTTCATTTTCGTCATCCGTTCATACACTTCGATAATCTCAAGAATGTTCTCAAAATTCAACAAAGGATTAACACCATGTGAAAACATATTTAAGGCAAGGGTAACGATATCAACATTTCCCGTTCTTTCACCATTACCAAACAATGTACCTTCGATTCTCTGTCCACCTGCCAACATTCCTAATTCAGCATCGGATACTCCGCTTCCGCGATCATTATGTGGATGTAGTGAAAGTATCACATTGTCTCGATAGTTTAAATGATCACTCATGTATTCTATTTGACTAGCATATACGTGTGGCATAGAAAGAGACACTGTTGCTGGTAGATTAATGATGACTTTGTTATCATTTGTTGGTTGCCAAACGTCAAGAACGTTATTGCATATCTCAAGGGCAAATTCTAGTTCAGTTCCAGTGAAGCTTTCAGGAGAGTATTGAAACTTGAAATTCCCGTCAGTCTCGGCCGCATACTTTTTAAGTAGTTTCGCACCCTTTACAGCAATATCAATAATCTCTTCTTTTGATTTTTTAAATACTTGCTCACGCTGAGCTACTGAAGTTGAATTATAGAGATGAACAACTGCTTTCTTCGCACCTCTTAGTGATTCAAACGTCTTTTCGATAATATGATCACGCGATTGTGTTAAAACTTGAATTGTTACATCGTCAGGAATTAAATGATCCTCAATTAAGGTGCGCAAAAACGTATATTCTGTTTCTGATGCTGCAGGGAAGCCAACTTCAATTTCCTTAAAGCCAATTTTCACAAGTAATTGAAAATATTCTAGTTTTTCTTCAAGATTCATCGGTACAACCAAAGCTTGATTCCCGTCTCGTAGATCGACACTACACCAAGTAGGTGGTTCAGTAATATACTCTCTCTCGGCCCACTTCATGCTTGTTACTGGTGGCATAAAATAACCTCTGGCATATTTTTCTACATTTTTCATTTAAGACACCCTTTCAGTGAGTAAATTTTGCTTCATGAAGTTTTCTGCATTTTTCCGACAAATTCTTGTCATGCTTACACCATTTAGATTTAGGATATGAGCTTTTTACAAACAAGTATAAGTTCTTTTTAATAAAGGAATCCTTACGCTGACAGCCATTATTTATTAGAAGCACAAAAAAGCCTAACATCTCTATAAACATAGAGACGAAAGACTTATAACATCTTACGCGGTACCACTCTAATTCATACCAAATAGGTATGCACTCGACAGATAAAGGTTTTACATACCTTATATCTACCTATTATAACGGTTAGGCTCCGTCTCAACCTACTCTAAACATTTCAGTGAGCTACTACAAGGTGAGTTCAGATTTCATCCACGGCTGTTTTGCACCAACCAACAGCTCTCTGTGCGCTTATAAAACCATACTAGTCCTTATCAATGTATTTTAATATTTAGAATATTATACCAAGTCATTTTCATCTTTGCAAGGGTGAATTTTTATATAGTGGAAATAGGGTTAATTCTTATATTATTATTGGGTGTCCGCATAGTGAATGATTCTTTGTCACGGATTAGAGAATTTAAAATACTCTAAATTATTTTCTAGATATCATTGCATCTATTAACCTTCACGTAGGCTACTCTTACTACTGTTTTATATTTTCTATCAACTCCACTTTATATCCATCTGGATCTTCAATTACAGCCCGTTTTCCCCATTCGCTTATCGTAGGTTCGGTTATAACAAAGTGTCCTAGAGTTTTAATATCCTCAATCGACTTTTCAATATCTGGTAACGAAAATCCTAGTCTAAGCTTTGTAGTTAGCGTATTATTCAAGGCTGGATAGATCTCTAAAACTACAGACCCAAGATTACACGAATAATGTAATGGTCCATTACCATGTTGTTCTTGTTCAAAAGTGAGACCTAGTTTTTCATAAAACCCAGTTGATTTGCTAAGATTATGAGAATAAATGACAACAAGATTTAAAGCAACTGACACTGACTTCACCCCTTCTCTAAGCTTTTAAGCATAAAAACTCAAATCATGACTATATGCTTTCATTTAGAAACAAATCCTCTGATATGACACGTATTCCATTCTTTCTAAGCAAAGCAGTTGTGACACCAATACCGATTCTTTTTTTTCCTTTAAACTCACCGTTGTAGATCGTTGTACTTCCGCAGGATGGACTGTTCTCTTTAAGAACCACTAATGTTGCATGTAACTCTTGAGCTTTTTTTAACGTAACGTACGCTCCATTTATGTATAACTCCGTTACATCTCTACCTGATTTCTCGATCACTTTGGCATTTCCATTCAGTACATCGTATCCATCACCACCAATGATCTCTGCCGGTTCTCGCGGTGTCGCAAACCCTCCGAGTAATTCCGGACAGATAGCGATTGCTCGATCTTCTATTAATAAATCGCTTATTTTAGCATTTAGACAATGTGTACCGTTGTATCTCACCTTTAAACCGGCTAAACAAGAGCTTACTAAAATCAAACACGATCACCTCAATTTAAAATAAATCTACTAAATACTTATACTTATAGTCTACATGTTATAAAGTATCTGGCAAATTATGAACATACATTTCTAATGCATTCGGATTTGTTGCTAATGTTGTAATCGTCTTCTTATTCGGAGTCGTATAGATAATAGGATAATCCACTTCATCATATTCTTCTCGAATTTGAAAAGCGAGAATTTCTTCCGTTGTTGAAAATTCGGCTTGAACTCCCGGCTTGTTACCACGTGCATCTAAACGAATCCAGCGATTGATTGATTGGAGGTAAATACCGTTTAAGGTATGAAGACTGTACCCTCCTTCGGGCGTATCAAAAATCATCAACCTTTGGTAGCAAAAACCTGTTGGGATGTTAATCGCACGTAATAAAGCTGCTAATAAATTTGCTTTTGCATAACATATTCCTTCCTTATACTTCAGCACCTCTGAGGCAATGCACGTAACTTTACAACTTTGTATATCCCAAGAATGAGAGATATAATCTCTTACAAATTCAAAGGCTACTTTAACCTTTTCAATTTCTGAATGATCCTTATCAAACAAATCTTTGCATTTTTTTTGAATATTCGTATCAGAATAATTAACAACCGGTAATTCTTTTAAATAATCTGATAGGTTGGGAGATTCAGGTTGTAGTTTGGACATGATCAAATAGCCCCTTTTCCTTTAATTTGCATAAAAAATTCAGGTTTATCAAGTTTTTCGAAACCAAATTTCGAATAAAATGAATGGGCGTCATCTGTGCTTAACATGATTCTACGTATTTTCAATTCATTACATGCGATAATCGTTTCTACCAACCACTTTCCTAAACCAAGTTTACGATAACCCTCAACAATAAAAACATCCTGAATATATGCATGTGTGACTAAATCTGATATGACTCTCGCAAAACCGATTTGCTTTTTTTCGTTATCATCTGTTGTCTCATATATTCCAAAACAAATCGTAGAATGATCAATAGATTTTCCGACATCCTCTTTTGATATCCCCTTTGACCAATAAGATTCCTTCGTTAAAAATCGAAAAATGAAATCAAAATCTAAATCATCTTTATTGGTTGTTATCTGATATTCTCCATTAATCCACACTGCATTTTCCATCCCATGTCCCCACTCCTAATATAAGGTATTTTGTATCATTATAAGTTCGGTTGGATATTTATACAAGTGGTATTTTAAAATTAAGCGTTTACATATTTGAAACCATAAAAAAAGCAGCGATATACATCAACTGCTTTCAACCAATTTTATTACTCAGCCTTTTTAGGTTCTGGATAATCTATCCCAAACGTATCAACCGTCATTTTTTTTATTGTTTGATCCTCTAACGGTTTATCCTGCTGATCTCTTTCAACATTCACTATACGATCAGCTGCTTCCATACCTTCTGTTACTTTACCAAAAGCAGCATAATCACCATCTAAGCTACTAGCATCTTCAGTCATAATGAAAAATTGAGAACCTGCAGAATCAGGTGCTTGTGACCGCGCCATCGAAATGACACCACGTTCATGTTTCAATGAATTCTCAAACCCATTAGACGAAAATTCACCTTCAATACCGTAATCAGGTCCACCTGTCCCATTCCCATCTGGATCTCCACCTTGAATCATAAACCCTGGTATAACACGATGAAAAATTAAGCCATCATAAAAGCCTGACTCGATTAGTGAAACAAAATTATTCACTGTATTTGGTGCAATCGTTGGATATAATTCTATTTTGATTATATCATTGCTCTCCATGGTCAATGTAACAACTGGATTATCTTCAATAACCTGTGCTGGTTGTTTCTTCTCTTCTGAACCATTGGATTTAACATCTTTTTCTGTGGTGCCACAGCCCCCTAGAATTGTTAACACGACCAAAACGATCATCACTTGAATAAATTTTAAATTTAGTTTCATGTCATACTCCCTTCATGTCGAAAAGTTAATAATCTGTTATTCCTTCCACCAATGCTTAGAAAATCATTCATAATTTTTTTACGAATAACACTTGTCATTTAGCAGGAACAATTTACCTGTGTTTCATTGATTTAACTTTACTCCAGATTTATGTTACCGTAAAAGTATACATGATAATTAAAGGTGGTGTCTAACATGTCCTTATCAGAATTAAATCTTTTATTGAAGGATTACTATCCTTTTACCTTATTAACGGATTATCAGCTTCAAGAAATGACGGATAAAGCTCAACAATCTACTTTTTCTAAAAAGGAATTTATGTTTCATGAGGATGAATCAGCAGAGGATATAGACCTTTATTTTCTTGTGTCAGGTCTTGCGAAAAACATCCTCCACCAATCCAATGGTAAACAAGTGTCCCTTCGCTATTATTATCCAGGTGACATCATTGGTTTAATGGTGATGTTTACAAGCGGTGAGTTGAATTTTTCGGTTCAAGCGTTAGAGGATTCTACAGTTTTCAAACTAAATAAACGCCATTTCTTTGAAATTATGACACGGAACAACGACTTTTCCAAAGTGATATGGGAAAGTATTGGAGAACGCACAAAATCCTTGTATGATGAAATAAAAAATAAACCAAGTCAAGAGGACGAGGAAAATCTCACTCTATTAAAAACTCGTGTTAAAACATTAATGGATTCAGCTGTCTATATTGATGCAAAGGATACAATGGAACATGCTGCACGTATTATGCGAGAAAAAAGTGTTCCCGGCCTAATAGTTAGTGACAACACTTCAGGCATTTCAGGTGTGTTAACAAACAAAGAATTATTACATTATCTTTCAGAAAAGAAAAGTAGCCATCACGTTGGCAATTGGATGGATTCAACACCGATCACAGTTCTAGGCGATGCGTTTGCTTTTGAAGCACTTTCGTTTATAAAAAATAAAGCGGTCGATTTAATACCAGTAGTTCACAATCAAAAAGTAATTGGCACATTGACAAGTCGCTCATTTCTAAACCTTGAAGACTCCAGTTATCTTGATCTAACGTATAATGTCAAAAATTCAAAAACATTAGATTCTCTTTTACTTCAAGGACCCTTGGTCAACAAAACTCTTCAATCGTTTGTTCATGAACTTGTTGAAAAAGGAAGCTATGCCTATGAGGTTGCTGAAGTCATCACCAATCATAATGATAATCTCCATCGACAAATTATTAAACTAGTCGAGAGTCAAATGAAGTTAGAGGGATTCGGGTCTCCACCGGTAAATTATTGCTTTATTGTCATGGGCAGTCAAGCACGCCATGAACAAGGATTTAGTACTGACCAAGATAATGGATTGATCTTAGATGATTATGAGCATTTAACAAATAGAACCATAATCGAAGCATACTTTAAGCTTTTCACCAAGAAAATTAATCACCACTTAAGTTTGTCAGGTTTTCCAGAATGCACTGGCGGGATTATGGCTCGTGAAGAAAAGTGGCGAAAATCATTATCTGGTTGGAAACATGAAATTGATGAATGGAAAAAAGAACTAGATGCCGAGGAAATTCAGAATTTCACTATGTTCTATGATTTCAGACCGATTTTTGGTGACTTTACATTAGCAGAAGAAATAAGATCCTACTTAACCGAGACAGCAAAGCGTTCAAAAACGTTACAACAACTTTTAATGAAAGATGCCTTACGCTATAAAACACCTGCACATCCGTTTGGAATTATTAATCTTAAGCATAAAAATAAAAAGATAAATATCAAAAAAACTGGTCTAACACAAATTATCTATTCTACTAGAATTAATTCAATAAAATACGGCATATACGAGGTCAGTACAATAAAAAGACTTGATGCTTTAAAAAAAATTAATGCGATGCATCCTAGAGATGTCGAAAATGCCAAAACAGCTCTCCACTATTTACAATATTATCGGTTACATCAAAACTTAACTGAAATAGCAAAAAATGAACAAGTTACTAATGAAGTAAACGTCTTTGAACTGTTGAAAGAAGATCGTCTCAAGATAAAAGAAGCTCTCCAGGTTGCACATCGAATGCAGCAAGTAACCAAGATTAGCTTCAATCGGAACCGGGTGGTGTAGTGCAATTTGCCAAGTGATATAAAAATTATTAAATATTATCTTTGGGACCAATTTCAGATAAAAAATCAAGTCAACAAATTGACCGATTTGCCCGAATATACTAAGGCCGCCAAATCGATTGTAGAATTCATACAAAGTCAAACTGGATTAAATCTAGATGAAATAGCTACTAGTACGTTCACCATCTTTGATTTAGAAACTACTGGTTTTTTCCCAAGTATTGGTGATGAAATCCTTTCAATTGGTGCGATTAAAGTAAAAAATCTTTCGTTACAATATGATGAAGCCTTTTACACAGTTATGAAACCGTTAAATAAAATACCTATACCCATCCAGGAACTTACTGGATTAACGTTCGATACCCTTGAAAAAGCACAATCATTTCCGATTGGTTTACAAAAATTTCTTGATTATAGTGCAGGGAGCATTCTTGTCGCCCACCCCGCTACCTTTGATATCGATTTTCTTCAAAATGTGATTAAACAGTGGCAACTACCTAGTTTTACCCCTATCTTTATTGATTCACACTCACTAGCAAACCATTTATTTGCTGGAAAACGAAATTATTTAGATAATTTAGTTGATCGCTTAAATATTGCCTCACGAGAAAGGCATCATGCATTAAACGATGCTATCATGACAGCAGAGATTTTCATTCAGCTTTTGAAGTCTTATGAGGAAGTAGCTAGTACAAATATTACTGAATTAATTAGCCTTCATGGAAATAACCCTAATGTCTGACTATATGATCATAAGGCATTAGGATTCCTTTTTAATCTGATAAAAGTGACACAGGTATACTTTTATCTCCAATACCCAAATAAGGGAAATAATTCCTACTCTTTTAGAACCCCGGTATCTGTACTTTCTCACCTGCTTTTACTCCTTTGTTAAATTCTCTTTACTAGTCCCATTACTGTTATTTATATATAGAAAAAAACAGATACTTTCTTTTAATTGAAGAATTTCCTTTTTATTTCTTTCCAACATAAAAAACCCCTTTAGAGGATCATCCAAAGGGGCTTGAGTGTTCAAGTTTTTTTAAAGGTCACGAGGACACGTTATTATATAAAACTTTCAATTTATATTTTTTTAAAGATTGCCGCTTTAATTTTTATTTCTCCAACGTAATGATCAGTAATGTGTGAGAATGTATAAACACAACCATCCCCATCTATATCAAATAATGTCATATCCATAAAATCATGTGGTAACTCGTGTAAATGCTTCAAAATGAGTTCATTATCAGTTTTGTATTGTAGATCTCCATCTTGTAAGTAATGTATACAAGGATTTGTTTCCAGACGGTTATCAAAAGCAATGTTAACATTTTTCATTTAAAAGCACCTCACATTTAGGATTTATTTTCTGTAAATTCTGATTATTAGTATGATACCCTATATTTTGTGTTTTGAAAACTATTTTTTAAAAATATTTATATGAAACTTTTGACAAAATTATTCATATTTCAAAAATGATTTTCATTTGGCTATAGGACAACTGATTCTATTAGACTTTATGCGTAATTAGTCTAGGTGGTGTATATAGGTTATTTTAATATATACCTCGTCTTATTTGTGAAGAATTAAGCAAATAATTAATGCTTTTAATCAGTCCCCATAAGCAACAACCGTTTATGTAAATCCTAAACAAATGATACCAATTACCTTTCTCTGTATACATGTTAAGATTAGTAGAAGGATGTGAAAAGTATGCAGAAACTAAAGTTCTATTTTATTATATTACTATTGACTTTCCCGTTTCTGATTAGTTTTAATCCTCTTGCATCAAACGATGGATATGTTGCTACCTACAAATCACCTGAAGGTATCCAATTTGTTAGTTTTTCAGTGAGTTGGGATAAAAACAACCTGATTAATTTATACAAAGAACTTATTAAAAATAAACATGGGAACGAAATTAAACAATTACAGCAAGTCAAAATATATGGAGAACAACTTTCCGCTTCGCTTACAAAAGGTAGTTATCATGCGTTATCGAAGACGATTACCTTATATCAAGGAGACAAATACAAAGAACCAGTTGATTATCGCGAAACTCTGTCACATGAATATGGCCATCATTTTGGCTATCACTATTTTCCAGAACATCATTTCCCCTTCTCGACTTGGCAATTAAAACGTGGAATAGATGTAACTACTCTACGCTGGGATGCCTTTTGGAATTACTCAGATAACGATCATGCTTTCTATCCACAGGAAGTTTTTGCCGATGATTATGTATTATTATATGGTACTACAAATAAGATGGATAGTAAGAGTGTGACTAATAATGAAGCTTTCTATAAGCGGACTATACATGAAAACCAGCAGCTTCCCAATGTTCTAGAAAGTCAAGAATTATTACACTATATTGAAGAACAAAGTGGATTAAGTATTGATAAAAACCGGCTTATTCAGTCTCCTAAACTAGTAGACTGGAATAAGTCTAAACTAACCTATCTAATTGAAAAGAAGGCAAATGTAGCCTATCGGTTAAATCTTCAATCTCGTTCCAATAGAACTAATAAAACTCACGAGATTCATCTGATTTCAACCGATCAACAAGACAAACTTGAATTTCCACTAAACCAACTTGAGTTAAATACGCTAGCTAATTCAGATTTTGTGACCGTAAATATTGATGTTGTTGACCTGACAACTTCACTTGGATTTAAAACAAAGGAACAGATGGTAAGGATAAATGGTTAGAAGCCTTTATTTCAATCATCATCCTAAAAAATGAGAATTTAGTTTAGACTAAATTCTCATTTTAATATCTTGTCTAATCGCTTCTATCATCGACTTCGATACATTTGCTGGTATTGATGTATCATCTTCGAAAACCCATGTATTAATGATTTCTAGATCTGCCTTTTTTAAAGTCATACTATACTGTTTTTCATTAGAATTAAAAGTCACTGTGACATATTCTTCGCTATCAAAATCATCATCAATAATCATATTATTTATCTCATATGAATCCACATTTTTTGCCCCCTACAATTGTTCTGCTTTATGAGCGATTAATCCTTAGAATGGACAATATGCAAATGATTATTCACATTTATTTAATGTAAAAGTCTAGCGCAAATAAAAAAGTCAGATCATAAGGATTTCCTTTATATCTTCCTCAGATAAGGATCCAGAATTCTCAAGTGTAGGATGAATAATCTCCTCGATTAAATTTTTCTTTTTCTCTTGGAGTTCATTCATTTTATCTTCTATCGTTCCTTCTGCGACTAGTTTGATAACCTGGACCACTTCTTTTTGACCAATACGATGTGCCCGATCTGCTGCTTGTTGCTCAACTGCTGGGTTCCACCATAAATCATAAAGGATAACAGTATCAGCACCAGTTAAATTTAGTCCTGTGCCGCCAGCCTTCAACGAGATTAAAAACAAATCCTTTTCACCGTTATTAAATCGATCACATAATTCTACTCGCTCTGATGATGGTGTTTTTCCGTCCAAATAAAAATAAGGAATTCCCTTTCTTGCTAAATCGCGCCCGATGATATCAAGCATTTTAGTGAATTGAGAAAAAATCAATATTCTTCTTCCTGTACTTTGACATTCGTTAACAATTGTCATCAATTGATCAAATTTAGCAGAACTCCCTTTATAGCCATCAATAAATAAAGCAGGATGACAACAAAGTTGACGAAGTCGAGTTAAACCAGCAAGAATTTTTATTTTGTTTTTTTGTAGGGTATTCTTGTTTAAATGCTTCAATGCATCATGTTTAAGCTTAGATAGGTAAGCGACATACAATTTCTTCTGCTCTGGATGAAGTTCAGATGAATGAATCGACTCAATCTTATCCGGTAGTTCATCTAGTACGTCGGTCTTAAGTCGACGAAGGATAAACGGGGCTACTCGTTTCGTGATTGATTTTCTCGTTAGGTTATGAAATTCCTTCCTCCCAGGTAATAGAGTCGGAAAAACGACCTCGAAAATCGACCATAATTCGTCAATTGAATTCTCAACCGGAGTACCAGTTAGTGCATATCGATTCGTTGCTTTGATTTGTTTTACCACTTTAGCTGTCTTTGTCTCGTAATTTTTAAAGGCCTGTGCTTCATCCAAAAAGAATGTATGGAAAAACAGCTCATTATATAAGTTCGCATCTTTCAGTAAAAGTGGATAGGACGTAATCACAACATCAAAATCTTTCACATTTTTCAACAGTTTTTGACGTTCTATTTTTGGACCTGTAATTATGACAGGATTTATTTCTGGTGCAAACTTCTTCAATTCATTCCACCAATTATACATGAGAGATGATGGCGCAACTATTATGACTGGCAATTTCTTATCTCTAATTTCAGGTAGAACAGAGAGAATGAAGGTGATGCTTTGCAGCGTCTTCCCCAACCCCATATCATCTGCAAGGATACCGCCGAACCGATATTGAGCCAACGTCTTTAACCACTGATAACCCTGTTTTTGATAATCTCTAAGTATTGTTGTTAATTGTTCAGGTATCGGAAAGGTTAAAGTCGTCGGATTTCGTAACTCATCTAAAAACTGACGAAGTGAATCTTCAAGAACGATAACCTCATCATTATCAAGTTCATTTATCACTTGCATTCCACGAGTCATTGGCAATTGGATATCCTTATCAAGTTCGTTTATGTCGACACCTAGACCATTTATAAAACGGTTTAACTCTTTAAATTCAGCAGTTTCTAACGATAATATTGAACCGTTTCTTAATCGGTAATATTTTCTTTTTTCTTCCATTGAGGTAAGAAGCTCTCGAATCTCTGCATCGGGAATTCCATTTATATCAAATCGAAAAACGAGCCAATCTGTCCGTTCGTCTCTTTTTATTCTTATTTTCGGATGAGCGTTTTTAGTAAATAGCCGTGATCGCACTGCCGTTGTTGCATAAATCTCAACAAAATTCTTTAACTTAGGGACAATATGATATAAAAAGGTATATTCTAAGTCTTCGTTATGAAGGTAATACCCTTCCTCCGTCTTCGAAAATAAACTCTCCTCCATCAACTGTAAGATTTCTCGCTCCTTATCTTCATCTCTAAGTAGTGGAGAAACACCAACTTGTTTCTGATTCTCTTCTAAGGGGTTAATAACCAAATTCCCATATTGAAATTCAAGCCCAGCAAGTAGCCTATTTTTAAGGCGATCCAAATACAACTTAGCCTTTAGTGGGGCCTTATCTAGCCGTTTTGCGACAACTTTAGATAGATGGACACTCCCTAATTTCATTAAACCAGGTATTACCTTTTCAACAAACTCCTCGATTTGATTTGCTGGAATGATAAATTGATTCTTCCCTGATGCAGTAAGCATTTGTTTAAGTTCTATAAGGCGGTTGGAGTCTTCTTCCTTCATTTTTTTAAGTTTATTTTCAAAAAGGACGTAACCATACGCTTCCATCACAGTAATTTGCCTTAGATTTCTCACGTTTAATTGGTAACTACCATTTATTGTTGTTTCACCAAACTCAAACATAAGTGGAATTTTCTCATCTGAAAAAGTAAAACCATGATAGATACCATCCGCATGGATTAGTTTGACCAACGGTGCGTTAAGTAACAATGGTAAAATACGCTCCAATGATGAAGCAGGTAAAAGCATCGTTTTGGCATCAGATAGATGCTCTCGTTGTGTATTTAATGTGTTAAGATAGATTGATTCATTTTGGTACACCTGAATTAACATTTTTATGACAGCATCGTTTTCTTTTGTAAAACAATGAAGAGTTGGATTATAGCTGAATTCATTTGCAACTTGATATATTTCCCCCTGCTTAATATGGTTTAAAAAGTCTCTTAATTGCCGAATTGGATAGAATGATTTGTTGCCAATGCTAAGTTCGATTCCTAATAGATGCTGTTTTTGATCAATCCTTATTGGCTTACACGAGAACTCTACGTCGACTAATTCTCTGTTATCGACATGATGCTGCATGCTATTTAGTGGCACTGGCTTTTCTACAAAAAGGTCAAGCATATGATTCGTTAATTGGATATCTGAAGCAGAGATCCTTGATGAGTGATCTGGAGTTTCAAAAGATGGATTTGGAAAAAGGGAATGACCTTCTGTGGAGCGGTTCTGAAGATTTCTAATACCAACGAGAACTGCTGCAACATGTTGACATCGTTTTTCAATTGAAGCTAATGTTGGACAGGTGCAACTCGCTTCGATTAGGCCGTTTCTATTTTCAAGTGTAACAAAAAAGTCACTGTTCCCTTTAACCTTAGCCACACAAAGGGAGCTGTCAGGATCGTATTTGTTGAAAATCACTTTGTTTCTTTGATATAAGCTTTCTCCTTTTTTATATGAATACTCACCACAAAGTTCTTTAATTATGAATTGGCTTATCAACTGATTCATGCCATTTTCCTTTCTAGTCAACTCGTACGAATAGTGTAAAAGGAGTTAGGAGTTGACCACCAACTCCTTTCTTTTCTGTGAACAAGCGCTTCAACAATCATCCTTAGTCCCAGCGACTAGTGGACTTCATTTATTTATCGCCTGGATAATCAAAAAATGAGGAGTTTTCATTAGTTTTTCATATCCTTTAACATCTACCAATTTAAACTCACTTGTAGGTTGAGGCTCAATTAGTTTCTCAATAATAAAATGTTCATGTGTTTCATTTATGATTTCATGTAACGGGCGTCGAAAGAAAGGTACTTCATGCACTTGCGCTTCTTTCTCCCATTTATCAATAATTAGTTCAGTTGAAAAGTAATCTTTTGAATCAGACAGTTTAATATCCATGAATGGATGATGAATTGAAAATATCAATTTCCCATTAGGTTTTAACACTCGTTTGAATTCACTAAATGTGATGCTCCAATTTTTTATGTAATGAAGCACTAAAGAACTTATAATATAGTCAAATGTAGCATCTTTAAAAGGGAGTTTCCCCTCTAAGTCTAGACAATGTACTTCAGCCTTTTCACCTACTCGTCGCTTCGCCGCTGCAACCATATTTGGACTTATATCAGTTGCAATGACCTGTGCTCCTCGGTCAGCTAATTGTAAAGAATACCAACCTGCCGCACAACCTGCATCAAATACAGACATTGCTTCTAAATTAGTAGGTAAAAGACTCATCATCACAGGTCTTTCATATTCTATGTTATATAGATTTTTAGTATCGACATTATGTTCGTAATCATTCGCTAACTGATTATACGTATCTGTTAATTTCCTTTTCATATTACTCTCCTTATAAAAAAGCAATTAATAGGTTAGCACACCACTTTGAGATGTTAATATGACACTATATCTTACCAATTCTCAACTGTTTTTTCAATCTTGAGACACACTTAAGCTAAAATAAATTATATAGACGATACTGGAGCTCTGAGAACCAGATGGTGAAGTATGTCATTTTATTAAAATAAAGCAATACACCCAGAATGATCATGACAACTCCGCCAATTTTCATCAACTTTTGAGAATGTTTCACAATAAATTTTGTTTTTCCAATAAAGAAAGCCAAGATAATAAACGGCAAGCAAAAACCTAGTGAGTAGCCAGTAATATTTATAAAAGCTTGTGACGGATTTAAAGCACTAGACGCCATAATAACACCAAAAATTGGTCCGATACAGGGGGTCCACCCAGCAGCAAATCCTAAGCCTATTAATAAGGAATTTAAATACCCAACATTTCTCCTTTTCTGCTGTACACGCGTATCCTTCAGCATAAATTTTGGTTGGAAAACTTCTAGCATAAATAATCCCATTAAAACGATAAAGATACCGCCTAACATTCTAATTAAGTCTTGATTATTGTTAAAAAAATGGCCAACCGTACTGAATGAAAAGCCTAATATGTAGTAAATTATCGAAAAACCTATTGAAAAAAAGATTGAATGGACTAGAATTTTCCGTTTATGAGTTGTAGTTTTCTCTCCTTTTAACTCAGATAAAGACATACCGGTTATGTATGATACAAACGATGGATATAACGGCAAACAACATGGTGAAAGAAAAGCTAAAATTCCAGCTGAAAAGGCGATAATAAACGTAACATTTTCCACATAATCCCTCCCTTCTTTGATTATATATGATCTAAGGATTGGTAAGTCGAAAAAGCTTGTACATTTTATTACTTTTTCGACTTACATTTACTCTATGTGAAAATACAATAAAAACAGTGGATTTCAGAAGTAATGTATGAAATCCACTGTTTTTATAAAAG
Source organism: Metabacillus sp. GQ13 (assembly GCF_059758525.1). Classification (NCBI taxonomy): domain Bacteria; kingdom Bacillati; phylum Bacillota; class Bacilli; order Caryophanales; family Bacillaceae; genus Metabacillus; species Metabacillus sp. GQ13. Next base: position 30,756 of record NZ_JCAXET010000008.1, on the reverse strand, counting down.
AAGGTACTCGTTTAAGATGGATTACTTGATTCGTTTTTCAAAAAGCACTGTTAAACTGATTAACGTAACTAGGATCGTTGCACCCATATCTGACAGTATGGCGATCCATAATGTTAATAAACCAGGAATGGTTAATAATAAGGCGATTAATTTCAATCCAAGTGCTAATGTAATATTCAATTTTATAACTGAATTTACCCTTTTAGCTGAACGTATAGCTGCTGGTAATTTACCTAGATGATCTTGCATTAACACAATATCAGCTGTTTCAATCGCACTATCTGTTCCTTTTCCCATTGCAATACCTAGGTCTGCAGTAGCAAGTGCTGGTGCATCATTAATTCCATCCCCGATCATCGCTACTTTATCATATTTTGAAAGTTCCATGATTTTTTGTACCTTCTGATCAGGTAATAAACCTGCATAAAACGATGTTAGGCCGACTTTATTTGCCACTAATGCAGCTGTTTTTTCATGATCCCCAGTTAACATAATTGTATTATTGATACCTACTTCATGAAGATTTGCAATGACCGCTTCACTTTCTTCACGAATTTGGTCAGCAATCCCCATTATTCCGAGAATGGTTGCTTCCGTCGCTAAAATAACCAATGTCATCCCAGCTGTTTTCATTACTGAAATATCGTCGAGGACATTTCCATCTATTTCTAAGTGCTGTACATGTGCTTCATTACCTAAATAATACGTGACACCATCGATCTTAGCATTAATACCAGTACCCGATACGGCTGATATTTCATCTGGCTCCAATAAGGTTAAACCTTCAGCCCTTTGCAATACAGCCTTTGCAATTGGATGTGATGAAGATTTCTCTATTGAGGCTGAAATTTGTAAAAATTGCGGATCGTATGCTATCAGTTTTTCTACATGCGGCTCACCTTTTGTCAATGTCCCTGTTTTATCAAACGCAATTGTAGATATCTTCCCTAATTGTTCTAAGAAAACACCACCTTTAATTAATATCCCATTACGAGCATTTTTTGTAATACCTGAGACAATGGCAATTGGTGAGGATAGAACAAGTGCACAAGGACAACCAACGATTAATACTGCTAATCCTTGGTAAAACCAATCTCCCCAATTTCCATTAAAGAGTGGGGGTACAATTATCACAATAGCGGCAACAACCATAATCAATGGAGTATAATACTTTGCAAATTTGTTAATAAACAGTTCGGTTGGTGTTTTCGTCTCCTGTGCCTCTTCAACAAGGTGAAGTATTTTTGCCAGAGCTGAGTCTTCATAGGCCTTTGTTATTTTCACTTTTAGTACGCCTTCATTATTTACACTACCTCCGTACACACGTTCGTCTATCGCTTTTTCTACAGGCATTGCTTCCCCAGTAATCGCTGCTTCATTTACAGAGCTTTTACCTTCTATAACAACCCCATCAGAAGGAATCTTCTCACCTGCACGTACCAAAACAATTTGATTTACTGTAAGAGTTGAGATCTTCACAATTTTTTCATGGCCATTTTCGATGACAGTTGCTTCTTTTGGAGCAACTTCAAGCAGCTTTTCCATCGATTTTCTTGCCTTTTCCATACCTAAGCCTTCTAGATATTCATTTAATCCAAATAGAATGGCAACAAGCGCACCTTCCTTCCACTCTCCGATACTAAGTGCACCAATTAAAGCAATAGTCATGAGCGTTTCAATATTAAACTTTAACTTGATTAGGTTCTTCAAGCCCTTAATAAATGTTTGATAACCACTTAAAACCGTTGCAGCAAGGAATAAGCCTATAGCTAAGGCTCCATCTAGCCATTGCTCTGTTAAGAAAGCTGAGATATAGAGAATTGCAGAAATTGATAAAAGTGCGATCCAATTTGTACCTGAGTGATGTTCATGATCATGGTGCTCATCTTCTATTTCAATATATGCACCGTCTGATGATAAAACCTTATTCACTTTATCGATATCAACTGATTCGGCTAACCGAAGCTTCCCAGTATTATAACTTAGTGAAGCTGTTTCCCCTGCTGGCAGTCTATTGATTTCTTCTTGAAGTTCCCGCGTGCAATTCACGCATGTTAACCCTTTTACTTTGTATTCATTCATTTTGCTTCACTCCTAAAAGCTTAATGATGCTGGGCATGGTGTATCGTTTGCTGTAGAATATTCATTACATGGTCGTCATCAGGTGAATAAAATAACGTTGTTCCTTCTCTACGATACTTTACCAATCTGAGATTTTTTAAAAATCTTAACTGATGTGACACAGTCGATTGTAACAATGAAAGTTTCTCAGCAATATCATTAACTGAATGTTCTTTTTGTGACAATAAATGCAATATTCTTATTCTCGTAGGATCACTTAATGCCTTAAACGTTTGTGATACGATAAATAGCGTTTCTTCATCAAGTTTTTCCATTTCATCTTTTTCAGGATTTGACCCTTCAGCCACAGTAACACCTCTTAATCCTATTATATAGTTAATATGAGTATGTGTTCATATAATCTAATTTAATAATAAATTTTTTTTTTGCTCCTGTCAATTGATTGTTTAACATAGTGCTAAATTACCCACTTGATCCAAAAGAAAACGTTTATACAGATACTTCCCTACGAAGAATGATCAGATAAACAAGGTCAACTATTCTACCTTTATAGTTGACCTTGCTTAGTCATTTTATCGGTTTTTTCACATATCCGCTTCCTTTATTGCTGAAACTGGGAAAGGAAATAGTCAATAACAACATTAGATGTTAACCGTGCCGCTACATATGGAGGTTTTACATTAACTGTAGCTTCCACAGGGAGACCCAACCATAAATAGGTGTGGTCGATAACGATGAATGGAAAGTTGATAGGAACATGTATCACTTGATCTGTTCTTAGATTCTCAACCTTATCTGCTGTCATGACAGTTAAGGAAACATGGTCCATCCTGTTTTTTAACATATCCACCCAACTATCTGGTAATTGTTTTCCCGCAGGCAAACCTAGTATGATTGTTTTGTTTGCTTGCTTAATATCTGCCGTGATCATATCTAGCTTTTTTGCATGTAGCCAAGTTAGTTTTGGATGTTGATGATTAATCCATGTACCAATTTGATGTGGAAGAACTTCCTGTTGGTTGGTTACTTGATGGACGACAAGTTTTCGAATCGTCTTCTCGCGAAAGACCTTGGATTGAATAAATTGATAATCCGCAAGATGAATAAACTTTCCTCTTGTTCGTGTTATCGCAACATTTAATAGCCTTTCACTATCTTTCCCAATTAACAACATTCCCGGGCGTCTTTCTGGATAACTGTCCACTCCATCAAATATCATAACGTCTCGTTCACTTCCCTGAAAACGATGAACTGTTGCAGAAATAATATCTGATTCTTGAATTTCTTTCGTATATACGTCCATTAATAAAGCTTCCATTAATAAAGCTTGCGCTCGATATGGGGTCACATATCCTATTGACCTCGATCCAGCCACGTAAGATTCATGGATGACCTGAAAGGATAGAAGTAGCTGCCACAAATTAAATCTAGAATTCGATGATTTTTCACGAAGACAGTGATTTCCAGTAAAACTGCTATCTAAAAGAACAGAAGCACAGTTAACAAATGGGGCTCGCTCGACAATTGCATTTCTTACTGTTTTTACACTTTCATGATCTCCAACCAGTGATTCATAGATATGTTTATTCGTAAAAGCAGAAATATCTGGGTGCATCCGTCTTTGTTCTTTTAAAAGAAACAAATGAGAATGCAGTTTCTTATCCTCTTTCAACTTATCGACTACTCCAGCTTTATGAAATATATCATCTCTTAACCATTCATCAACAAGAGGATGTCTTGCCGCTGCAATTGGTGGAAGCTGTTTAAAGTCCCCACATATAATAACTCGCTTTCCTAATGAAGTGGCAAATGCAATTTGGGGAACATAAGCCATGCTAGCTTCATCGATGATAACCACATCATACTCTTTTTCATAAATATGCGGATCACTTGCAGCCTTTGAAAGTGTTGTCCCTATCACATCCGCATCTTTCATAAACTGAATTTCCTTTTGACGGATTTTTTCTAATACATTCGTTAGTTTTCCTTCAATTTCAAGTAAGTGCTCAGAATCCCTTTGACTATATGATTGCCCTAGTGTCTGCTTGAGTAATCTTCTTTCATCCTGTAAACTTACCCTTTTATCTGCTAAGTCTGGATGTCTTTTTTGAATCAGTGCAGTTGTGGTAAGTGATGATTCAGAGGCAGCTGATTGTGAACCATATCTGAGTAAATCTCCTTCTTTAAACCGATCCTTCTTATGAACAAACCTTGAGATCTCAGTCATTAATACATCTACTGCTTGGTTACTTTGAGATAGAATAAGCACCTTGTTTTCTTTAAAGTACTTATTCGCAGCTACTCTTCCCAAAGTATATGTTTTTCCTGTACCAGGTGGTCCCCACACAAAGGTTACAGGGTTATATTTGCTTCTTAAAACAAGCTCATGGACATTTGACTTGATGTTGTTCGTCGGATGTTTTGCTTCTGTTGAAGGATTCATAAGCCGCTTTATCCGTGCACGCTTCCGTTTACTATCCTTCATTTCTTCTAAGCGCTCATGTAACTGATCTAAAAGCTCCCAAGGATCATGAAGCAGGTAAAGCTCAGACAGGTCGTTCCCTAGTGATTCTTCAAGCAAAACAATCACACTTTTACCTTCTGATGATAAAATCCTTCCACTTATTGAACGTGGTTCAATTCTAATTGTAGATCCAATCGGGATTCTAATATGACCAGAAGTTTCAAAGTAATAGGAATAAGAAACATCATTGTTTATTAATTGACCGTTTTTAATAGGATACTTTGTACTACCGTGTTTCTTTAAATGGAGAATTTCAGCCCTTAGTGTCTTTTGCCAAATCTTTATATAAAAGTCAGTTGATTTCATTCTATTGATTCCTCTTTATCGTTTATCTTTTAACGGTCCGCAAACATACTTATCTAATGGATTGAACATCTATATTATTACATACAACAAGAAACTTTAAAAATAGGGGTGATTAATGAGTTCTTAGAAAAAAAAAAAAAAACAGATAATAAAGAAGGAGCACACTCCTAATTATTATCTGCTTTTCACTATTAATTTCTATAGTCTCCATCTATAGATGAATCGTTTCTAGATTACCACATCAGTATGATGTTGACATGTACATTCAGCTAAACTATAACCTGTTACATGGAAGCCATGTTTTTGTAAAAATCTGACACCGATGTTTTTTTCTAGTTTATTAGACGCAATGACATGTACCTGCTTACTTGGTATTTCTTGATAATATCTTTTTAAATATGGGATTGGAATAACAATTGCATTAAATACTAGCTCATCTGCTAAATTATTATAATCTCTAAAATCGACTACTACTCGATTTTCGTCTAACTTTGAATGCTTGACGTCGATACAAGGTACATTCTTTATCGCAAGATTTCTTTGATAATAAAAATAGGATAATACAACCGCAAAAATAATGCCAATAATCAGATAAATAATCAGAATCCCCTCCCTATATCCTAAGATCATTCGCTTACGCTATATTGTAAATGATTTATGTTACTTTTTCCTTGAGATAACAGCATACGATTATGCACGAACTAAACATATATTCATTTGTTAATTAAACTAAAATAAACCTTAATTTCTACTATATATTGTTTAGAGACCTTTAATCAAGTAAATGGATTCGGACGTCGAATATATTTATTCGTCCCGATATAAAGTGGAAATGCTTTTTCATAACTAGGTGGCTCACTCTTTATTGAGTAAGCCACCTTGATGAACCTATTTATTTATTTAAATTATCTAAAAGTGGATAAAGTTCTTCTAAATGATTAATTTCAAAATTAGGTATGACTTCATTTCTCTCTTTATCATGTCTATTTATCCATACAGATTTCATTCCAACTCTTGATGCACCTAAAATATCAGTCATTAAATTATCCCCGACCATAATCGCTTCATCCTTCGATAAGTTCATCGTTTCAAGCGCATGTTCAAAAATCGTTGCATCTGGCTTGCCTTTACCAAATGCACCAGAAATAATAATTTTTTCAAAATACGGAACAAGCTCAGGAGTAATAGCTAATTTTGTATGTTGGAGATCTGGTGAACCATTTGTTAATAAAAGTAAACGATATGTATCTTTCAATGTATCTAATACGTTAAATGCTTCTTTATAAACAAATGGCTTCTTACGTCTTTGAGCAGGAAACTCTTCGGCTAACATTGCACCAAACTCTGGATTATCAATCCCACACGCTTTCAATCCTCTAGACCATGCCTCTTTTCGATAACTGGGAACGATTTCTGACATCTTTTTAAAATTCTCTTCATCATCTAAGAAGTTTCCCCAAAGTCCCTCAAAAGGGTTAATCCCGATCATTTGTGTAAATTCATAGGTTTCATAAGAAGAATAAAGTTCTCGCGCCTCATGGCGAACGGCTTCTTCTAACTTTTCAGTTTCGATACCATATTTTTCTTCCGCTATTTTACATGTAGAAACAAATGCTTCTTTTACACTTTTTTGATCCCACAATAACGTATCATCTAAATCAAAGAAGATCGCTTTAATCATTTTTATTTCCCCCAATTATCTATAACTATTTTGCAAAACTCTCACTATTCAAACAATAGATTACAGAGAAATGAGTAAGATGTAAATAGAAATTGGAGAAAACATGGGTAGAATCATAATTTTCGGGTGAAAGTTCATAAAATACATTTTTATTTTAATATGGTATTATTTGTAAGATCAAGTTAACAATATTAACTAGTTTGTAGTTAGGAGCGCGATTATATGCATATACTCTTATTAGTCTTCATTCTATTTCTTTCAATAAAAAAAGGGAACTGGAAAGATTGGGAACAATATTATCCAACTATGCTATATATTTCTTTATCAACGATCCTTTATGAGTTTATCTCACATACTCAATTTCATTTATGGGAACTTCAAGAAAAAAACTTTCTTAGTCATATGAATGTTCATTATATCCATTCTCTTATTATAAATCCTTTAGTTGCGTTTGTTTATTTATCTAATTATCCAGAAGGTCGGTCTAAAAAACTTATCTATATGTTAAAGTGGATTATTACTTTCTTGATTGCAGAATGGTTTGGCTCGAAGTTGCAGTTATTACACTATCACAATGGATGGAATTTAGGTTGGTCTTCTTTATTTTTGGTCATAATGTTTCCAATGATAAGACTTCATTATTTACATAAAATTTTGGCGATTTGCTTTTCAGTATGCATCGTTTTCATTTTGTTGCTGATATTTGACTATATATAGCGTTTCGAATTAGTACTACTTCTTCACTTAGACTATGAACAAAATTCGATTCTTTAGCCATTTGCAGTATACCATTTCTACCTAATACACTCATTTAAACTACCTTATACTAGTTTTAAATGAATAAATTCGTTAACTTGACAAATGCTATGTTTAGATATTGATTTTAACCCGACAAGATAAAGGTGGGCCATATATACATGAAAGAACAGCAATTATATGAAAAAATATACGAACAACGAGAACACTTAAATAACCTAATTGGTGAATATTGGCGCAATTATACTGGCTATGATACATGGTATTTTTGGTTCAATCTCGCAGCGCTTTTAATACCGTTAATCATTCTATATTTCAAAATAGATAAAAAGAGAATATTCGAGATCTCTTTCTTTGGATACACGGCACATATACTATGGTCAAATATAGATACTATTTTAAGCACTAATAATTATCTAGTACATACACATAGTCTTTCATTTTTACTTCCGGCAGGCATAACGATGACAGCCGTCATTATTCCAGTAATCTTCATGTTTATTTATCAATACTGCACCGAAAAGGGGAAAAATTTCTATTTATATATTATGATAATATCACTACTATTGGGACTAGGTTTTGGCTCATTCTCACTAAAAGTTGAATTATTTAAAATGCACAAAGGCATGAATCTATTCTATTTAGTTCTTATAGATATTGCCGTTGCCTATATATCGTATTGGTTTACGAAGTTATTTCTTAAAATAAGCGACAAGATTGGGAATTCTCAGAGTAGAGGCAGTTAGATCACTACCTCTACTCTGAGAATTCGACTTGACTTAACGCGTTATCAATTTAATTGCCTGCACTCTCATATCTATGAAGGCCTTTATTAAATATATATATAGACATAAGCATACAATACACCGCTACAAAAGGTACGAGTAAACCAACTGTTGACCATTCCTGCTTCTCAAACAGGAATGTAGCAGGGAAAAAACTAATAAAAGCATACGGCACAATTACTGTAATTAAAGCTTGTACTCCTAATGAATAAATTGATATAGGAAATTTAGCAAATTCACTTATGGTATGTACCATGTTTGCAAATGCGTTACCAGGGCTTTGTGTCCAGAATACAGATGAACACGCGGCAAAATAGATTGAAACTCGAATTACTACAACAGAGACGAGCATTAATAATGCAAAAGATAGCTTGCCAAACGTCCAATTCATTTCAATATGCTGTAAAGCCTGAACGATGATGATACCACCAATAAAAAGATTACCAACTCCATTCATTCCAACTGCAGAGCCTAAAATTTGCAGAATCGGTGAAACCGGCCTAATTAGAAATCGATCTAACTCTCCTCTATTTACTAGACCACTTATAGACCATACCCCTTCAAAAAATAAAGAGGCAAACCCTTCTGTAAAATAGATCATCGCATAGATGAATGCTACTTCCCAAAATAACCAGCCATTAATATCTGGAATTTGATCATACAGCACCCACAAGAAAACAAATCCCAATATTTGAGTTAGCATTGCTGCGAACATCGTAATAACAAAATCAGCTTGATATTCTAATATGACTTTCCAATGCTGTTTGATCAATCGAAAATAAATAAACAAAGATCTCTTGATTCTCATCGATAATCTTCCCCCTTAACCTCCATGAATTGTCACTTGGCGTACTGCCCAATTCCAGATCAATTTTCCAATTATCCATAAAACAATGACCCAGAACAATTGGAGGACTATCAACTGAATGATCTCCGCCCCTTGTATTTTACCTAAAAAAATTGATGCAGGGATAAAGACAATTCCTTGAAAAGGTAAAGCATAAGATATGGATTGAAGCCAATCAGGAAAAAAGGTCAATGGTATTAATGCCCCTGAAAACAAATTTGTTATGGCTGCACGTGACCATGCAATACCCATCGAACTTGTTGTCCAGAAGCACAATAGCGAAAAAGCATAAACAATGCCAAACTTAATACCCAAAGAAATGATTAAACTAAACAAAAACAGGATAATTGTTAAAGCGTCATCTGGTATTAAAATTCCACCAAAAAGCACGACAAATATCGTAATAATAATAGCAGCAATCCATCCCTCCACTAAACTAGAGCCAATCGTCTCCGATAACCGTGCCTTTTGAAAGTCTATTGGTTTAACTAGATCCATTGCAACAGAACCGTCTAATATTTTGCGCGAGATTCGCGTTTCAGAATACCAAGACACTAACGTATTAGAGAGAAAGGTAATAAACAAATACGTTTTCATTTGATCCCATGTAAAACCTGCCAATTCGGTTCTTCCCGCATATATAGATTTCCATAGATAAAACATTGATAAAATAAAGATAAAACTAGCAACAAGAGTAATTACATAATTAAAGCGGTAAGCTAATGTATTTTGCATGGTAACTTTAGCGACCGATAAGTATTTCTTTTTTATCACCTTTCTCTCCCTCCCTTTTTTTACCTCTTAAGTCAAGATCCCCGTCATAAACCCTTCTAATAACATGTTCAATACTTGGTTCATCGATTCGGAAATCAACAACTTCACCATGTTTCATCACATGCCCTGCGATCTCTCCTGCAGAACAATGAAAGCGATCAAAGCGAACCGAAAATTGCGTTCCTTTTTGCTTCTCAAGAAAAACACCTGGTAATTCACTAATTATATTTGGAAGGGATTTTATTTCGTTCTTCATCTGGAAGTGAATGGTCCGTTCTCTAGCGAAAGCATCTTTTACAGCTTGCAATTCACCATCAAAGATAACCTTACCTTTATCAATGATAACGAGTCTTCGACAAATATCTTCAATATCATCAAGATCATGTGTTGTTAGCATGATCGTTGTTCCTTTTTCACGATTCATTTCTTTAATAAATTTACGAATTTTTTCTTTCACAGCGATATCCAAACCAATTGTTGGTTCATCAAGGTAAATAATTTTAGGGTTATGCAATAAAGCTGCTGCAAGGTCAGCACGCATACGTTGCCCAAGTGATATTTTTCGAGCTGGAAGATGGAGAAATTCCCCTAACCCTAATAACTCAACAAAGCGTTCTAAGTTTTCCTTGTATACTTGATTTGGTATCTCATAAATATCCTTTAATAATACAAGTGATTCTATTACAGGAAGATCCCACCACAACTGAGTTCTCTGTCCAAAGACGACGCCAATTTTCTTAGCATTTTCAATCCGGTTCTTATGTGGAATTAAACCATCTATTGTTAAACTGCCTGTAGTAGGAACTAGAATACCTGTAAGCATTTTAATCGTTGTTGATTTCCCAGCGCCATTTGGGCCAACATATGCAACTGCTTCTCCTTCCTGGATAGAAAAGCTAATATCATCCACAGCCTTTTTTTGTACGTATTTCTGCGTGAATAAATGTTTTACTGCTCCTGCTAAACCCGGATCTTTAACTGCTTGTTTAAAGTCTTTTGTTAAGGATTCTACTTTAATTATCGACATGCTACTCCCCCTTTTTTCTCATACCTATCGACATTGTTTTCATGTATTCCAATCAATGCGATTATTAATTGAATTTCTTTAAATTCGGCACCACTTCCAATTATTCCTTTAATTATCTAAATATGGTTTATATGATTTCCTATATGCCTATTAATCCATTTGATTTATTAACTTAGCTTATGATTTTCATGGGTAGAAGATATTTATACCAGATAACTACTTTCAAATAATGTTAAAATTAAATAAACGCTCCTCATAAATAAGGAGCGTCAGCAGTAAGCTTGTTTTCATTCTACATCTTGAAAATACCCTTAGACTACAACCTCATTGTCCCCCAACATAAACGGCAATACTTGTAATTTCAATGTCATATGTATAAGCTCCCATTACTCCTGTTCCAATAATTGGGTCTTCAATAGGGCGAAGAAAAATGGCGAGCATGCATATCCGCTACAGGATCAAGTACTAAAAGGGTGAACAGACGCTTTTGGCATGTCTATTAATATACCTCGAAAAAGTTGTTATGTTTCATTCTAGCTAAGAGACTCTAATCATCATTACTAGTTTGTATATCTTGCAAAGTACTTTTCAAGCTCTATCACCCTTAAAGAGACCTTGTAAAGAAAGAATAAGATTTCCCCAAAAACTGTAATGAAGCCATTTATTAATATTTATATCATAATCACTTTTAGCAAACTCAAATACAACATTTAGTTCTTCAAAATTTTCATTTATAGTTATTATTTCTATGAGAATACAGAAGATTTTTTTTTACTCTTTTTCTATTTATATGGCTCTTTTTTATCCAACCATTGAAGTCTCTTTCATTTGTTCCAACAAAAGGTTCACGGATAAGATTATGTGCAAGGAGATCAGTATGTAGGTTAAGGTGCTATATTATTTAGAATAGAGCTTTCTAGGTTTTGTAGTTGATTCTCTGATGATCATTTCGCAAGTAAGTTGTACCTTCTCATGAAATTTTTCAGAATTCATTTGATTCAAGATAGATTTTGCTGCACGCTTTCCCATCTGTTCTTTAGGTACATGAACAGTTGTAAGCGTTGGTGATGTTAGATAAGAGTTTTCTATATTATCAAAGCCTGTTACAGAGACATCTTCCGGTACATTTATGCCATGGTTTTTTAACTGGTTGATTACGTAAATTGCAATCGAATCATTTGCACAAACAAAGGCAGTTGGGAGATCATTCCCCATCTTAAACTCCTTTTCAATCCACACTTTTATATTCAAGAGCATATCTTCATACTCAATTTCTGTCTGGTTAACAGGTACAATCGAATGTTTGGTGATGTTATTAAGTTCTAATGCACTTCGATAGCCTAACCAACGATCATAGAAGCTACGCGAATAACGAATATTTCCTAGGAAGGTAACGTTTATATGACCAAGTCCGATTAAATAATTCGTTAATAAAAAACTGCTATCATAATTATTTGCAAAGATTGTGTCAGTAGTAAACAATGGTTCTTCAGCATCAATTAACACAACTGGTATAACCCATTCCTTAAATTCTAATAACATAGTTGTCGATATATTACCTACACAAATCACACCCATAAGACCATGTCGATTAATAACTGATGTAAAACTATCAGTCTCAGTAATAATTACCATGCTTAAAGACATTTCAGTTAATTTTGTTGAAATACCATCAATAATTTTCCCCCAATAAATCGAATCTTGAAATTGAGTTCTTGGTAGAACAACTAAAACATATTGTTGACCACTCTTATTTTGTATGTAAGGATCATCTTTGTACTCATTGATTAGTATACTTGTACCCTGAAACGAGTAACCCAATAATTTTGCTGCTTCTAAAACCTTCATTTTTGTTTCCTCTTTTACTCCACTTTTTCCAGATAAAGCTCTTGAAACAACAAATTTTGATACTCCTAGATAATCAGCAATCTGCTGAATTGTCACTTTCTTCCCCATATTCACACCTCTTTATAGCAATCGTTACGAGCATACGTTTATCTATTATCTATTATAAGACATACATCATTTTTCGAGAAAGAAACCTATATTTTACTCTTAACAACTATACCATTTATTCTATAGTAGATAGTATCCAAAATAATTTAACCAACAAATGGGGTTAAAAGATAATTTACATCTTTACATACAAAAAAGGTCGATCTTATACAAACTAATAAGATCGACCTTTTTATATTAGACTGTCATCGAATGCTTTAACACAAAGTTTTCAACTACTAACGCAACACCATCATTCATATTTGTTTCTGTGACAAAATCAGCTATTTCTTTAATGTCATCTGGTGCATTTCCCATCGCTACTCCGAGACCAGCGAACTCGATCATCGATTGATCGTTATAGCTATCACCAATGGCAATTACCTCATCCTGATTGATCCCACAAATCTGAATTAACTGATTTAAGCTTGTCCCTTTTGTGACACCTTTTTCTGTAAATTCCAAAAAGAAAGGCTTTGAACGCATTACACTAAATGAATCAGCTAATTCCTTTTGTAGTTTTTCCTCGACCTTTTTAAGTTTTTCGGGTTCTTCTACCATTAGTGCTTTAACCACTGGCTCTGATATAACATCAGTAAACCTGTTAACGACTCGAATCGGCAACCCAGTTAGTTCAGACTCAATCGTTGTAAATGGATTCGGGTCTTCTGTTATGATTTCCTCACCAACATAGGTATGAATATAAACGTCTTCGCGACGACTCAACTCATAAAGATGATGAACGGATTTAGGTGAAAGTGTGCTACTAAATACTTCTTCATTCGAGTTACAGTCAATGATAATACCCCCATTAAAGGATAATAGATAGCTTCCATATTTAGCTAAAGAAAGCTCTTCTGCTATATGCTTCATACCGAAAGTTGGACGACCAGATGCAAGTACCACCTTCACTCCCAATTCCTGTGCATCCATCAGCGCCTTTTTCGTACGATCAGAGATTGAATGATCGTCTCGTAGTAATGTATCGTCTAAATCTAACACTATCATTTTATAAGACATGTTTATATTTCCTTTCTATTAGAGCAATATCTATAATCCTACTATATATAGAAAGGAAATGGACTATTTTTTCGTAATTCCCTAAGATTATTTATGATGAAAAGGACATTTCCCTTCAATTGGTTCGGCATCGTCTCCAATAAAATATTGTTTCCACTCTCTATGTTCTGGGTCACCGTAATGGCTAATATTAGGATGCTTAGGTAGTCCATCCCATTTTTCTACACGCTCTCTTACCTTTTCTCTTGACATGATCCCACCTTTTGAAGTTCCCTCTAGCCCTTCAAATATTCTCCTTGGTTGAAAACCAAGAACCAGACTATTACCTAAATCTCTCGTCTTTCTCTGCTTGTACGCTGGTGCATTGCCAAAGACAAAAAATGGTTCCCCAGCAAATGAAAATGCCCATAAATGATTGTCAGGATCAACCGGGATATCTTTCGGCCATGGTTTATTATCTGCTTCGTGTATGTATTTTAAAATATTCCAAAAATACTCTCGGTAGTATTCAATAGACTTTTCTTCCTTTTCTGGTTCAACAAACAAAAACAAACCATGCCTTGTTAATTTTGGGGCATCAAAAAGTTTAATGAAAGCTTCAATCGTTTCTGGTAAGCTTGTCCAATCGTCATGATTTATGTAGGAGTATCTTAATTCACCCTTCTTTTCTGCACTCATTCCAAAGTAGCATGGAAATGTTTTTTCAGTAACCGTTTGTTGAAATGTCTTGTATTCATTCATCACCCAGTTAGGTACAATTGAAGGATTATCCATATCTTCCTTTTCTAATAAATAGCTTGTAGTTGTATTCATTTTCTTGTCCCTCCAATAAAAAAGATTTATAAAAACCATATACCCGATTATTGATGGGATAAAGCATTCTTGTTCATATAATCAATAAATGATAGGATTCCAAAAGTAAGTTAGGGCATCAGCGGTGGTATTCCATGGAAATAAAAAACAGGTTAGCATAATACCCTCAAAAAGGCATATGCCAACCCGTATTTATATTTTGGAAGCTGCTTGTTTAGATGTCGTAACTTGTACTTCGATTGAACCAGAACTTTTGTTTACGATTGTTTTAATCATAACTGGATAGTCTTTGTTATTCATAAATTTAAAGTCTGGCCCACCCCATGAAACCGTAGCATCTTTTCCAACAGGAACATATCCTACTGCTTTTGAATGAGAGTTTACTTCAAGAATTTCCAAACCTGCCTGAGCCACTGCATTATACAATGTAGAAGAAGTCTGACAGATCCCGCCACCAATTCCTTCAACAAATTCTTTATCAACGATTTCCAACGCCTTTTGATATCCCCGTGCAGGTGTACGTTCTCCAACAACTAAATTAAAATAAAATCGATCTCCAGGACCTAATACAATTTGATTAATTGTGTTTGCTGAAATCGAAATGTTTTCAGTTCGTCCTGTAACACCAGCATTAAATGTTGTCTTGTAACTCCCAATAACAACTTCATCAATCCCTTTAACCGAGGCCGTTGTCACATTAGGCGAATTTTCTTCTAATGGCAAGGGGATTTTATTATCTAGAGCACGAATATTTTGAAGACTGTCAACGAGTTTTTTCTCATCTACTACTACACGACTAATCCCATTTGTCAGTTCCCCATTACTTAACTTCACCGGTACCATCGGTCGGTCAAATTGATTACCTAAGTCAACAGCTAGTTTTTTTATCTCTTTTTCAAACTCTTCTGGACTAGGACTTAAAGTTGGATTAAAGGAATACAGTATTTCTTTTGTTGTAGGATGAATCAAATCAACCGTGAATTCTGCTACCTTCTCAGCCACCTGGAAAGTATTAGTTGACAAATTTCCTACGGATAATAGTTCCTCCTCTTGATTACCATTTGTTAAACTTGAACTACAGCCTGTAACCAACATGACTAATCCAATTGTTATTAAATATTTTTTATACATTCTCTCTCCCACATTTCCCACTATGATATTCTTTATCAATGGCTCTTTTCAAATCTTTGTTGCTTCCCCTGATAAAACAACCGTTATGAAAATTGTATGCCCCTATTACGACTAATTGATTCCCCAAAACGTTTTTCGTTGATAACACCCCTTAAGTTGGATAAACCGAAGTTTTATAAAAATGAAAGTAATTTACCGACTCATTATATATATTTTATATCTCGTGAAATTATCCTACAAATCGTTAAATATTCCTGCAAATTAATGAAAATTTTAGGTATATTTATTTATACTATCTTACTACAATTTCATCGGTAAAAAAGCTTTCTGAAGTATTTATTTTTTCAATATATACACTACTTATTAGACGAACTAGTAATTAAAAATGTTTCATATTTTTAATGTGCCATTAGAACTGTTTTTATTTATAATTTCCCCTAAATCAAAATCGCAAGAGTCTGTATAGCGACGTAAGAATTGGAGCTGGATTTCATTGCTATCCATAGTTCAAGAATTTTTAATTTTTCTAGAAAACAAAAAAAAGACCACATGATTGTGATCTCCATCGTTTAATGGTAAATTATTCTTTTACTTCAACAACCCAGTTAAAGATATCTTCATGTGTACCGGTTTGAATTCCAGTCAGAGTATCATACAATTTCTTAGAAAGTTCTCCTGTCTCACCATTGTTAAGGATCATTTCTTCTTCGTTATAGAAGAATTCGCCTATTGGTGAGATAACAGCAGCTGTACCCGTACCGAATGCTTCTTCTAATAATCCATCTTTATAAGCTTTATAAACATCTTCCATCGATATTTTACGTTCAGAAACAGGAATGCCCCAATGATTTAACAATTGAAGAATTGAGTTTCGGGTAACACCTTCAAGAATACTACCGTTGATAGCTGGTGTAATCACTTCCCCGTTAATCTTGAAGAAAATATTCATACTTCCAACTTCTTCGATATATTTCTTCTCAACCCCATCTAACCATAGCACTTGAGAATAGCCGCCTTTTTCGGCTTCTTCCTGTGCTTTTAAGCTAGATGCATAATTACCACCTGTTTTAGCTTTTCCAGTCCCTCCATCAACAGCACGAACATATTTGTTTTCTACAAATATTTTCACAGGATGAATTCCCTCTTTATAATAAGAGCCTACAGGTGAGAGGATAATCATAAAACGATAATGTTTCGATGGAGCAACACCTAAGTAATATTCAGTTGGAATGATGAATGGACGAATATATAATGATGTTCCCTCTGATGTTGGGATCCAATCCTTATCTATATCTACTAGTTTTTTTAACGCTTCAATTACAAATTCCTCATCAATTTCTGGTATACAGAGACGGTCATTTGATAGATTTAGACGTTGCATATTTTTATCAGGTCTAAACAGCAGCACCTTGTCTTCCTTTGTTCGATAAGCTTTTAAGCCTTCAAAAACAGTTTGACCGTAATGAAATACCATTGTTGAAGGGCTCAAGGAAATTGGTGCATACGGCACGATTTTCGGATCATACCAACCTTTCTCTAAACTATAATCCATAACAAACATATGATCTGTGAAAATTCGACCAAATTCTAATTCATTAGATTTAGGTTTATCCTTTTTTGTAGTGCTTAATGTAATATCAATTTTGTTTGTCATAGCTAACTCTCCAGTTCAAAATAAATTAAAAGTAACGAAAAGCGAATGAATTACTTTTTACTTTCATATACGATTACCTATCAATTATCTGTATTATTCTATTTTATAACTTTTACGAACGAGTTAACAACAGTTTTTCGACAAAAGATTCAAAATAATCTATAAAAATATTATTTCCATATATATACACATATTATATTTGTATAAGTTTTACCGCTCACACATTAATACTTTATCCAGATTAACAAGCAATTCCAAGCGAAAACTATAACGTTTTTACTTTTCTAAACTAACAACAAAAACGCAAAATCCCATTCAGCGATGTATGAATTGGAGCACTCCGCTTGAGATAAGGGAAACACAAAGAACAAAAGCGACGCGATATTTACTTATCTTATGGAGAAGGGTGAAGTTCACTAATGGCTCAGCATCCGCCTTTTTCAAAGATGGACTGTTGGAGCTGGATGTCGAGCTCAATCCTAAGTACAAGAACCATTTTTCATTTCATTTCTTAGACAATAAAAAATAGACACCAGATTAAGTGTCTGTTAATGGAAGCTTTTTCTTTTATACTGCATATAGGATCAATACTTTTTTTAAAGTTGATCATTACACTTTAGTATATATCCGTTTTCTTCTTAGTTTGTTGTCTTTATACTTGGATTTGCACCTTGTTTTACTATGGCGTCTTGAATTTTTTCAGAATCAATTAATTCATCATTAAATTCAATTGTTAGATTTCCATCTTTTACATCAATTAGAGCTCGTTCAATTCCTTCTATTTTAGTAAGTGTATTTTCAAGCTCCTTATACAAATCTTCATTTCCATTATCAAGTGAAAAGGTAACTGTCTTCATTCGATCTCCTCCTTAAATGTCTTTTTCACAATCTCCTTATCTATTCCCTTGTTAGCCGGAAATTAACATAGTTATGGCCAAGAGATAATTAGTTCCGATTAGTTTGAATATGTTAAACCACCATCTGTTTTTTAATAAGTAAGAAAGCCTAAAAAGCCACTTTATAAAAGAGCGAAGTTTTCCCCCTTTTACAAAGTGACTATTCATTATTTGAAAAAATTTAAGTTAATTTTCAGTAGCTAGATCACTTAGAGTGTTATAATAATTGGTCCATTTTTCGTAAGAATTAGTGTGTGTTCACACTGTGCTACAGAACTATTGGCCGTAACATATGTCCAACCATCATCTTTTTGATAGACCTCTTCTTCATTTGTTGAAATAAATGGTTCAAATGCAATAACCATTCCATCCTTTAATATTTCATCATCCCATGTGTCGTTGTAGTTATAAATATGATCAGGATGCTCGTGGATTGTTCGGCCTATCCCGTGTCCTGTAAGATTTTTAATAACAGTTAATCCGTTTGCTTTCGCTGTTTGGTGAACCACTTTGCCGATTCCGCTTTTTCTTGAACCTGGCTTTGCTTTCTTGAGGCCAGCTTCAAATGCCATTTTGGCAACTTCACATAATTTCGTAAGTGTCTCATCTCCTTCACCTACTACAAATGAGATGCCTGTATCAGCAAAGTAACCATTTTTCGAGCCTGAAACATCTATATTTACGAGATCTCCCTCCTGGATAATCCGTTTTCCAGGGATACCATGGGCCACTTCTTCATTGACACTTATACAAGTAAAGCCTGGAAAATCATATTCACCTTTAGGAGCTGAAATAGCGTCAGCTTTCCCAAAAAGTTCTCCAGCAATATCATCTAATTCTTTCGTTGTTATACCAGGCTCTGTTTTTCTAACCAATTCATCACGAATGGCTGCAACTATCTTGCCAATTTCTTTTAAACCATTAATATCTTCTTCCGTTTTTGCAATCATATTTTCCCCTACTTTATATTTTTTTTAAAAAAGGCATTTTTCACAACGATTGTTGTTTTTCGTACATAACTCTACTTCAAGGAATTAGCCTATCTTCGTGCTCTTTTCTCTTATTTATTTGGTTCTATTCTTTTGAAGTAACAGGAAGTAGTACAATAAAAATTCAAAAGCCGATTTTTATACGTGTAAAAGCAACAACTTATAGAAAAGAGCTTAAAAAATGAACTATGTATCATATTTTACCTCTAATCTTGGTAAAAATCCAAGGAGGTGAATTATAGTTAGAGATTAACATTCAAATTATTTTGGTATACTCGTTTATTTGATAGATCCTTACACAAAGAAAAAAGTGCAAGCCTGTAATAGCTCACACTCCTTTCTTTAATTATCAACGGTGTTGAACAAGGTCTATTACACCCAATACAACGTGTGCTAAGCCAAATCCAAAAACAGTATTTGCAACCATTTGATTCGATTGACGTTTTCGCTTTAAAGCATATCCAGTCACCGTAACAACTGAACCTAATGCAGTAGGAATTAAGCCTTCACGTGTATTCATAGTAATTTCCCTCCACAATGCTTATTAGTGTCTCAAACACCTTTCTTATTATTTCCGACTATAGTGGTTGTATCCTCTACCTTTTAATGACCTCAATTAGTTTCCGTATTTATAATTAAGTGTTTTCGTAATGAAAGCCTTAAGTAAAGTATTCTAATTTTGCATCTGGAAAAAACTTCTTCATATAAGAATAAAGATGTTCTTTAATATCCTCTTCTTCATCTTTTTGATAGATGTATTTTCCGATACCGTATTTCCCCCATTTATAACGACGTTCAGATTCATTTAATTCTAATTTAGTCATGGGATAATTTTTTTCGATTACTCGCTTAGCGGGCTTTGTAAAACGATGTTGAATAAATTCAAAGGTTAAATCTTTTTTTGCGTCTTCAGGCAATTCTGCATCAAGACGCTCAAACATATAATAATAGCCCTGCTCCCATCCTTCATGCAAATAAATCGGTGCAACAATAAACCCTAGAGGGTAACCTGCTCGTGCAACTTTGCCAGCTGCCTCTATTCGTTTATCCAATGGTGAGGTTCCTGGTTCAAAATTCTTAATTATATAGTCTGCATTAACGCTGAAACGGAACCTCGTTTTCCCATTATGTTTTGCATCAAGTAAATGATCAACGTGATGAAACTTTGTAACAAACCTTAGCTTACCATACTCAGATTCTCCAAAATGTTCAATTGCTCGTTTTAGTGTGTGTGTTAAATGGTCAATCCCTACAATGTCTGATGTACAAGCAGCCTCAAATCTAGTTATTTCTGGTGCCCTTTCATCCATATATTGATCAGCCGCTCCTAGAATTTCATCAACATTTACATATGTACGGATATAAGGTTTCGTCCCCATCGTCGTTTGTAGATAACAATAATGACAATGACCCATACAGCCTGTTGCGAAAGGAATCGCATATTCTGCAGAGGGCTTTGAAGTATCAAACTTCAATGTTTTTCTAATCCCAACAACTAACGTAGACTTAGCAACACGATATTTCTGAAAGTCGCTATCTCCTGGTAAATTTCTAATTTGGTTATGTGAAGTTGTGTAGCGAATTTCCATCCCCATATTAGTGAATTTTTCTTTAAGTTCTACTCCAAGCGGATAATCTAATGCTTTAGGTTCGAAATAGACAAGCTGTGGTGTAAATGGTTTCATCATTTGTTATCCCCTTTAAAAATCCCCAAAGTAATGTTGATAGGCTTGTTCTGCCTCTTCTTCATTCGTATATACAGCCACTTCATTTGATAATGGATAGTAAGTCTCGTACAAAAATAACGCTAATTCACCTGGGCTTTCAGGATTGTTTACGACGGCCGCTTCCTGAATATTTGCTACATCTTGTGTGTGGGGATTCCGATAAAATACATAAACAATATCACCAGCTTGATAAGGTGAATATTCAGTATTTAAATCCATTTTAATCACCTTTCCCTTCAGTATTTATTTAGTATCATTTTCTCTAGTATCGGTTTAATTATGTTTACTTTATTATGGAAGTCTCAAATTCCTAGTGAAAAGCTGTAAAATCTTTCGCTTCTCTGTAATGAAGAGTGTCATAAACACTTCTAGTTTGGCTCATACTAATTTTTGATTGATGTGCATTTCAAAAAGTTTATTGCTCTTGGACCTGAAAAAAACTGGCTAAAGAACCTTTATTTAAAACAATGAAAATGGAGCTGAATTATGTATGGAATTTGAAGCTAGAAATTCAACTGAAGCAACCCTTCATCATTATAAAGCTGGTTTAGGTACATTCACTGAGAAAATGCCTAAACTTGCAGAGCTTTACAATTCGTTCACAGAGGAATGCTTTAGTGAAGGTGTTCTTTCTCAAAAGGAAAAACAGTTAATTGCTTTAGGGATTAGCCTTTACTCGCAAGATGAATATTGTATTATCTACCATACAAAAGGTTGTATTGACCAGGGATGCTCTGAACAAGAAATCCTCGAAGCTATTGGCGTGACAGCAGCATTTGGCGGAGGTGCCGCTATGAGTCAGGCAGTAACCCTCGTACAGGAGTCTATTCAAGAACTGAACCAATTGACACAGTAAGATAAAGTAACGTTGTACAACTATCCTTATCAATTTAAGGACAGCATAGGTTAATAGCTGTCCTTTTTCTCTTTCTAAGACCATTAATTTAAAAACCTTACAGAACCTAAATCTTGAATAATAAGATATAGCTAAGGAAATAGCTAAAGAAAACTCAAAACCTAGAATCTTAACTTTAAATGAATTGTTTATGAAAAAGCTAGGAGGTGTAAAAATGATTGAATTTAAAGATGTATCTAAAACATTTCAGGACGGTTTTAAAGCACTTAAAAATATTTCATTTCAAGTAACAGAAGGTGAATTACTCGTTCTTATCGGACCAAGTGGATCAGGTAAAACAACAACAATGAGAATGATCAATCGACTTATTGAGCCATCAGGCGGAATGATTACCATTGAAGGAAAAGATATTTCAAAAGAAGATCCAGTAAAACTTCGCAGGACAATCGGTTATGTCATTCAGCAAATCGGCCTCTTACCACATATGAGTATTAAGGAAAACGTTTCTTTAGTTCCACGTCTTGAGAAATGGAAAAAAGAGCAATACATAGCTAAAGTGAATGAACTGATGGAGATGGTTGGATTAGACCCTGAAACATATGGAGATCGTTATCCTTCCGAATTAAGTGGTGGGCAACAGCAACGGATCGGCGTTATCCGAGCATTGGCTGCAGATCCCAAAATAATTTTGATGGATGAGCCCTTCAGTGCACTTGATCCAATAAGTCGGGAGCAGCTTCAAGATGAATTGGTCCGTTTACAACAAGAAATACGTAAGACCATCGTTTTCGTTACCCACGATATGGATGAGGCATTAAAAATTGCTGATCGCATTTGTATTATGAAAGATGGCGAGGTTGTTCAACTAGATCACCCTGAAAACATTATCAGACGTCCAGCTAATGAGTTTGTTCGTAGTTTTATAGGAGAAGATCGATTGCAGGAAAATATCTCACTACCTAATTTAAAGAAATTGATGGTAACACCCGTTACTGCAAACCAAGTCCGTGGTCTAGCAGAATCACTGAAACTAATGCGAAGAAAACGGGTCGATAGCTTAGTGGTAGTCGACAATAAAGACACCTTTCTTGGTATTGCAACGGTATGGGATGTTCAAAAGCGATTTAAGGAAGAAGAATTGACATTAAAAGATGTCATGGATCCTAACGTTGTAACCCTTAAACTTGATGATACTGCTGAAAAAGCATTTCAGCTTGTAAACGAATCAAGTTATGGGTTTATTCCAGTCATCGATGATAAGAAGATTCTTGGAGTAGTCACCCGCGCAAGCCTAGTAGAGCATATAGTCGATCAAATCATTGAGTGAACATGGTAGGGGGTGTATTAAATGGATATCATTACTAGTACAGTAGATGTTTTTGTTAATCGTTGGCCAACAATTTGGGGCCTTATTTTAGAGCATATGTACCTTTCGCTCATTTCTATCGCTATCGCAATCGTCATATCCGTTCCAATTGGTATTTATTTGACACGTCATCGCCGAATAGCTGATACGATTATCGGCATAACTGGTGTGTTTCAAACGATACCAAGTCTTGCATTACTCGTTTTCTTAGTCCCGTTTATAGGGACTGGTCAGGCACCAGCAATCATTGCTTTAACCGTCTATGGATTACTCCCTATTTTACGGAACACTTATTTAGGGATCGTCGGAGTGGAACGGTCCGCAATAGAAGCAGGTGTAGGTATGGGCATGACCAATCGCCAAGTCCTTTGGATGGTCGAATTACCATTGTCACTAAGTGTGATTATGGGAGGAATTCGGACAGCAACTGTTTTAATCATTGGTGTCGCAACGATTGCCGGTTTAATTGGTGCTGGTGGTCTTGGTGACTTAATATTCAGGGGATTGCAAACGTATAACACCGGCTTAATATTAGGTGGTGCCATTCCTTCAGCACTATTAGCCATTCTGTTTGATTATTTATTGAAATTGTTAGAAACTGATGTAACTCCGAATGGTCTCAAAAATGACAAAAAAGCAAATAAAAATAAAGGAAATATTCGTAAATGGGTTGTTGTCGGATTACTTTTAGTCCTGCCAATATCTGCATTTATTGCCCAGTTTGCTAACGGAAGTGGCGGTGGAAAAGATACGATAACCATCACCGGAAAAAATTTTACAGAACAAGAAATCATGGTCTATGTCATGGGTCACCTAATTGAGGAACATACGGATCTTAATGTTCAATACGAATCTTTTCTCGGAGGAACAGCCCCAACGTTTGAAGGAGTCAATTCAGGAAGTTATGATTTATATATGGAATATACAGGAACAGCCTTATTAAGCATATTAAAAGAAGATATTGTCAGTGACCCAGATAAAGTGTATGAGCTCGTGAAAAAAAGGTTTAAAGATGATTATAAGTTAGTTTGGTTAGATCCATTCGGTTTTAACAACACATACACCCTGACAATTAAAAAAGATAATGCAAAAAAGTGGGGAGTTTCATCTATTTCTGACCTTAAACAAATCGCACCAGAACTTACTCTAGGTTCTGAACCTGAATTTCTGGAGCGTCCAGATGGATACCCTGGACTAAAGGAAGCTTACAATTTTGAATTTGGTGACACAAAGGGAATGGATTCTGGAATTATGTATAGCGCCATTAAAAATGATGAAGTGGATATTATTGACGCATTTTCCACCGATGGTCGGATTCCAGCATTTAATTTACAGGTTTTAGAGGATGATAAGAACTTCTTCCCTCCTTACTATGCAGTACCTGTTATAAGGGCTGATACTTTGGAAAAATACCCTGAATTAGAAAATGTACTTGGCATGTTAACTGGGAAAATTAATAACGAGAAAATGCAGGAATTGAATGCAAAGGTTGATATTGATAAACGACAATACGAAGATGTAGCTGTAGAATATCTTAAAGAAGAAGGTCTAATTGATTGACTGTAATTGGGGTTTTCCGTCTAGATCCTTCCCTTTTTTGTCCACTATTCAAAGCTTATTGTTCCGAATCCGTTTTATTTCAACCGATATCATATAGATATTGACCGTTCGACAAAAACCGGCAAGATTAACTCGATGACAAACCTGTATTTTATTTAGGCTCTTTTCTAAAAGTTTGTTGTTTTTACATTTAAAAATCGGTTTTTGGATTTTTATTGTACTACTTCCTGTCACTTCAAAAGAATAAGACTATATAAATAAGCGAAAAGAGCACGAAGATAGGCTAGTTCCGTGAAGTAGAGCTATGTACGAAAAACAACAATCTTTGCGAAAAGTGCCTTTATTTAAAAAGCGATTAGATCTAGGATCAATCGCTTTTTACGTCTCATAGTATCCATTACACTTGTAAAAAGGATTTAACTATTAACTATGAACATCACCTTTACGTCGTTTTAATAGGATGAATCCTATCGCACTAATTATGGTTCCAAGTAGGAGAAAATAAGGATTCATAGTTGCCGTGTCAGGTAATCTGTTACCAGCCACTAGCTCTTTGTTTTCCATTTGATCAGAACTCAATTTTTTAGGCGCTATATCCTGCCCTTTATTTTCTCCGTCATCTTTGACTTGTTTTACTGGTAATCCTTCTTCTACGCCTCCACCTTCAGGTTCTACTTTAGGTTCTCCCTCAATGTCATTGCCTTCTGGTTTTGGTGTCGGTGGTACGTCGTCATCTTCATTTTGACCTTCAGGTAGCGGTGTCTTTTCCTCATTAGAAGGTTCCTCTTCTTTATCAGGTACTTCTTCTACTTCTATACCTATTTGATAGGCGGCAATTGTACCTGAAATTTCATGTGCTGCAAGTAATATATTTTGACCATTTGGACTATTTTCAGCCGGTATAAATGTTAGTCCTTCAGGTGCTACATCACCATTAGCTGCTGTTACATCTTCTGTTTCATTAAATACACGACTAGAGAAATACTTGTTATAAGAAGGCGTTGCAGGATTATCTATATTATAAATCATAATTCCACCGACCCGTTCCAATCCAATAAAAGCATAATTACTATCTTGAATTTGCCCAATCGTTACTGATTCTGGTTCAGGACCTTTATCATCACTTCTAGAATCAAAGCTATTTTCATCATTATTAGAATTAAAGTAAGCTTCTTGATAAACCTTTTTTGTTATTTCTTCAAAATCTGCCCCACTATCGTAGGTGAGCTCCAATGTATTCGCATTCCAGATCGAGAAGGAACGAGCGCCATAGCTGTATACAGCTTCATACTTCCCTTCTTGGTTGACAGGTACTTGTGTTGTAGTATTTAATCGACCTAGCTGCTCTTCGTTAAATAGACCATCTTCAATAAGCTGATCAAGCTCTGCTTGTGAATAGCCTGCATATAAATCAGCCTTTAAATCATATAAATCAGCGTCTGCTAAGCCAGCTACCCTCTCTTCCTCTGAAAAGCCATCATAATCCTGGGCATCTCCTTCATTTGCAGATAATATATAGGATTGACCATTTACTGTATAGGAAGCCATTCCATCAGGCATGTACATTGATAAAACTGGCCAATTTTTAATTGCGATCCCACCGTCCTTATTTGATGCATCAAAACGATTATTTTCGTTTGAAAAATCTTTATAACCTAAACTCTTAACCGTAACAAAATTTTCGTTAGCAATATCAAGCTTCGCAATTGAATTGTTTTCTTGTAAGGCAACATAAGCAAACTGATTATCGTCATCAATTACGATATACTCAGGCTCTAAATCTTCTTGAAAAGTACTATCAGGATGAACCTTTCGCACACCATCCCCTATGACTTCATTGGAGAATTGGACATTCTTTACCGCTTCAGAGTTAATTGACCCTGCACCGGATGAGACATCAATTATACTAACTGAACCCTCCGGATTGACGGAATAATCATCATTCGGCTCACCTTCATTTGCAACTAAAACCTTTTCTCCATTCGATGTAAAAGTTAACATATCCGGCAAGGAACCAACTTGTACATGGGTTAGATATTCCCCGTCGGTGGTCATAAACACAACATGTCCTGGGTCTACTTTATTTTCAGCCGGTGCAGCAACAGCAATAAACTTCCCTTCTGGATGGATCGCAACACTTGTTACATCTGATGCTGACACACCTAAATCAGATAAAGTTATCTGTTTTAGCAGAGGTATTTTTTGGTCACCACTTCCTAATCCAGATAAATCAATTATATCAAGTGCTTTTGCAGCACCATTCACAGAAAATGCGTGGTGTGTAACAGAATCGTAGACAACAATTTCTGTACCACCCTCGCCAATTTCCGCACCACTAGAATATCGCCCAAGTAATTCAATATGAAGAGCTTCACTCGAATCAGCCTCATTCGTCGTTAACTGTTCAGCTGCTTCAGCATGAAGTGGAGCAATCAACAAAGCACATGATGCAGCAGTTAAAATGGATCTTGAAAGAAATCTTTTTAACATATATTTTATCCTCCTAGTAATCTTAATAGACCTTATGAGTTTACTAGAAAGATTTAAAGACTCTTTTACAGAATTGTAATGTTTTTGTAAAATTTATCAATTTTCGACGAATTTTGAAGTTATAGAAGAGTAAGAATTCTCAAAAGATGGTTATACCATTCTATCGCCTACATGTTTAATAGATTCTAATTAAGGTTATTAGATAAGGGATAGCAAATTTCGAGGAGGGTACTTATGACTCAAGATAGTTACCAATCTTTCATCAATATATTAAATGAATGTAAAAATACTAGTAACCATTGCTTCGACGCTTGTTTAAAGGAAAGAGATCTCAACAAAAAGATGGCTGAATGTATTCGTTTGGATCGGGAGTGTGCAGATATTTGCTCGTATTTAGAACAAGCCATCGGTCGTGGTTCGAGGTACGTTAAAGAAATAGCAAATCTTTGTGCGACTATTTGCCAAGAATGTGCAGATGAATGTAAACAACACCAACATGATCATTGCCAAAAATGTGCTGAAGTTTGCTTAAAGTGTGCTGAAGAATGTCGAAAATTAGGTGCTTATGAATCGTAATTAATAAGCCTATGGCAAACTCAAGTTTGCCATAGGCTTTCAATAATTAGTTTTTATAAATCTGCTATTTCACTAAAAAATATAACAGCTTCCCTCCAACTGACAAGTAGACTTTACTAACTCACTTAATTAAAAAAGAATAGTATACGCCCTTCCTCCTTAGAATCGTATAGGTTTTGTATAAGGTTAGACAAACACCATACAAGTACTTATCTCAACAGGAGTCAATTATCTACTATAAAGACTACCAATGATTACTCGTAACTCAATTAAAAATATTCGCTTGCTGAATTGCAGATATAACATCCCTAAGTTTATCAACTTCCTGCACTAACGCAATCCTAACATACCCTTCCCCATGAGGACCAAATGCGTGTCCTGGTGTAACAACGACATTTGCACGATCGATCAAAGCATACGTAAAATCAATTGATGACCAACCTCTCGGAACTTTTGCCCAGATAAACATCCCAGCATCAGGCTTCTCAACCTTCCACCCTATCGATTTTAAACCATTTATTAATACATCCCGTCTCTCCTGATAGATCCTCCTATTGTTCTGACAAAATAATGCCCCTTCTTCTAAAGCAAGTATAGCAGCCTTTTGAACCGGCAAAAACACACCATAATCTAGATTGCTTTTTAATTGTTTCATAGCTTGGACGATCTCTTTATTTCCAGCTAAATAGCCGATCCGACTACCTGCCATACTATAGTTTTTAGAGAACGAGGACATCTCCACACCAACTTCCATCGCTCCCTCTATCGATAAAAAACTTACTGGTTTATTAGCCTCATAATATAACTCTGAGTACGCAAAATCATGGAGCACAATTATATTATGCTTTTTCGCAAAGAGGATTACCTCTGTAAAATACGCTTCATTAGCTAATGCTGGGACAGGATTTCCCGGAAAGTTTAATATCATCAGTTTTGCTTGTAGACATATCTCAGTTGGAATAGCTGATAGGTCTGGCAAAAATTGATTCTTCTTTTCCAAAGGCATGAAATAAGGTATAGCACCAGCCATTGAAATTCCAGCTGCATATGCTGTATAACCAGGATCAGGAACTAAAATAAGATCACCCGGATCCGCAAACACCATCGGTAAATGCACAAGCCCATCTTGAGACCCCATTAGTAGCAGCACCTCTTGATTTGGATCTAAATCCACTTTGTAGTTCCGATTATAATAAGCAGCAACAGCAGTATTAAACTCATTCGTACCTGTCAACGAGTAACCATACTGATCATTTTTCAGTACCTCTTCAGCCATTGTTTCTGTAACAAATACAGGCGGCGGTAAATCTGGACTACCAATACTAAGGTCAATGATGTTCGCCCCTTCCGCTACTTTTTTCTTCTTATATAGTGACAACTCACTAAAGATCGATGACTGAAAAGAATTCATTCTTTTTGATAATAGTAAATTCATTTGTAAACCCCCAAAGTAAACTAATAGCAATAGTATTTTTATATAATTATATAAATTCAGAAAACATGTGTATCATACTAGTTATTATACAAAAATAACGAATGAATTGTAATTGAATGAACATTGACGAAAGTCTATCATGTCTCTATAATAAACAGGCTGAACAAATGTAAAGTTAGGTGATGAAATAATGGAATTCCAAATGAATTTTTTGTCCTTTTATGTCATTCATGTCGAAGGAAGTGAAGAAGATTCTAATAAACACTATAAACACTTCCAAACATTGAATGAAATTGAATATGAAAATAGTGCACTGAAAGATTTTTTAGATGGTGAGTTAAAAAAAATTGTAAAGCGAAAAGTTGATAAACATCCGAAGTCTGAACAGGTTCCCACAAAGCTAGGTTATTTTATTGTCGAACCTGGACATGAGCTTGATTCCAACCCAAACTACAATCAATTCCATCGCGCTCTGATTGCATCTACAAAAGAAGACTTTATGGAAACAAGTGAACAATTCATTCGAGCGTACCTAGACACAAGTGCTGTTCGTGGTGGTGCCTTTTTAGTTGCATCAGCTACTCCAAGAAAATACTTTGATCATAAATTTTTATTCATCATGAAATGTGACTTTGAACCAAAAGTTGCCTCAATTGCTGACGAAGCAACATTAATTCGAAAAGTTGAAATGGCGATCACAACAAAAAACATGAAGTCAATCCAGTACCCCTACATGCCAGAAGAAGGAATGGTCGAAACAGGTGAACTAAAAATCCACCAATCCTCACACGCCCGCTATTTTGAGGATTTCTTAAAATTCGTTGAATATGGCGAATCAATGCCAGAGATTATGAAGACACAAGTCATGACGATGGTTCAAGAACACGTGTATGAGACGTATGAAGAAAACAGTAAAGAACGCCAACAATTCGAGCATGAAATAGAAATCTGGGAAGCAAGTCCAAAGCGTGAAATTCAAGAACGACTGACAACAGAACAGGTTGTAGAGGCAACTGCTATGATAGTAGAGCATACACCTGAAGCAGAGCTGAAGATGAAACTTGGTGATACTCATATTAAAGGTTTGCTTGCCGATTTTGGCGAGAATGTTCATTTAGGTAAGATTAATGGACGATATGTGTTACTTGTTGAGGCAGATACGATTGAGTTTGAGAAGGGTGTTTCGCCGATTGAGTTTCATCGACCTGATGAGTTGGGTGAGATTATTGAGAAGATTAGCGGGAAGGGTGTAGGCGAGTATTAGGAGGAATTGAGGTGTGGATTCCGTAATTAGGGCTTTTTTGACTACTGTAATGAACCCAAAACACGCAGTATTAAAGCAGTTTTCACCATTTTAGTGACCGTAAATGTGACCGCTCCTGTAACCAAATAAAACTAAAAAACGGTCTATAAGTTTGTGATTTAAGATTTCTCATTTAATACAAAAAAAGAAGCTCCTGAAATTT